>CAZFKV010000014.1:0-15224 GCA_964519575.1 uncultured Candidatus Saccharibacteria bacterium
GGCTCACCGTTGTTACATTCTGGCTTCAAGTAATAATCTGGATCAAAGTTGTAGCTATGCCCCCAAGGATCCAAGACAGCGTCTTTTGCAAGATACGGCCCCTTCCAACGAACAATATCCAATGCTTCCCATTCACAACCAGCGCCGGTAACTCCTACTTGGGGTATGGTGGTTAGCCCGGCGTTTTCTTGTTCGATTTCAACTTCTGGATCATTGTTTCCATAACGAGGACAGCCGTTAGGTAGCTTACCAGTGTCAACCGCCAACAGTTCAACAGCTGTCTGAACTCTGGCTAATTCTTCCTTAGCGCTAGAAACTTTTGCCTTTTCTTGAATACCGCGGAAACCAGTAATTACCAGTCCTGCCAAAATTCCGATAACTACAATGACAATCAGTAGTTCGAGTATTGTAAAACCTTTGTTATTACTTCTGTGCATTGCTCTTACGCTCCGTGGGTTTCGGGCATCCATAGGTCAAGGATTGGATTGAGTATTTTCATGATGACAAATAGGCTAGCTGAGCCGACACCGATGACAACCCAATTTATGCTCGAAATTGGTTGCAGGCCAAATGTTATTGAGAGTGCCGGAATGTACATGACTGCAAAAAGTAGTAGTACGGAGCCGAGCATAGCAACACTCAACCAAGGATTAGAAAACCACTTAATCTTATAGTCGGTTCGGATATCAATGAGCCTCACTAGTTCAAATATGATCATGGCGGCAAAGGCTGCACTGACCGCCTGAATCGTACTTCCATACTCAAGATTGAAGATGAATAACCCAAGTATGATTAGTGACATAGCGAGACCAAATATAAACATCTCGGCCCAAATGCGAGGACTGAGGATACGTCCCTGGAAATGATACGGCTTGAAACGCATAACTCCCTTTTCTGCAGGGTCACTTCCAAGTGCAATGGCCGGTAAACCATCGGTCACTATATTGATGAACAGCAACTGTGCCGCACTAAGAACCAGCCTATTCAGGAACACAACACCCAGAAGTACCGTGATCACTTCGCCAATGTTTGCACTCAAGAGATAATTCACGAACTTACGCACATTATCAAAAATCCCACGGCCTTCTTCTATTGCAGAAATAATGGTTAGAAACTGGTCATCAAGCAGGATCAGATCAGCAGCTTCCTTGGTCGCATCGGTACCGGTTATACCCATTGCGATACCGATGTCGGCGGCTTTTATTGCAGGGCTATCATTGACGCCATCTCCGGTCATAGCGACTTGATGGCCGTGTTTTTGCAAGGCTTGAACTATTCGAATCTTGTGCTCTGGATTGACACGAGCGTATACACTTATTTCCTGAACCTTTTTTGCAAATTGGGCAGGGGTGAGCTTGTCAATTTCAACTCCCGAAATCGCCTCACCACGGATACCGACTTCTTTCGCAACGGCCCGCGCAGTCTCAATATAATCTCCAGTAATCATAATGACGCGCATCCCAGCCTCAGACTGCACGCGTTCAATTACTTGTGCAACCTCAGTGCGCGGAGGATCCATCATCCCCTGTAGCCCAACAAAAGTAAGACCTTCCTCGTAGTCTTTCTCATTAAGTTTGCTTGATGTTGTCTTATAAGCAAACCCCAAAACCCGTAACGCTTGTTTGGCAAAATCATCGTTGGTTGCTAGGATCTTGTGCTTATCAGCCGGAGTAAGTGGTACTGATTTACCGTTTTTAAGCACATATGAGCATTTAGAGAGGACATTTTCGGTAGCTCCTTTCATGGCAACATAATATTTATCCCCGTCCTTATGGATGGTAGTCATCAGCTTGCGCTCGCTATTAAATGGCACCTCATCAATTCGTTTTAAGTCGGCTGTTATATCAGCTTTTGCTGCACTGACCAACAGCGCTGCTTCGGTTGGATCACCAATAATCTCGCCATCCTTGAGATGAGAATCATTGCAAAGTAAACCAATCTTTAATAACTCAGTAAATTTCGCAGAATCAGTAGAGAATTCCCCCTTCGTTTCATAGCCAGTTCCTGTGATATCGCTTTTCGCATCAAGAGTCCAGACATTTCGAACGGTCATCTGACCTTTTGTGAGAGTGCCCGTCTTGTCACTACAAATCACATCAGTACTGCCGAGTGCTTCGACGGCACTGAGCTTGCGTACAAGTGCATTCTTAGCAGCCATTCTGCGTGCACCAAGCGCCAGACTGATGCGCACAACAAATGCCAACCCCTCAGGAATTGCCGCAACGGCAAGAGCAACAGCCGCCGTAAATGCCAGAATCAGTCTCTGTAAAAGACTTTCATTGATAAGCTCTTTATCCAGGAAAAATATAATGACGAAAACAAGTAAACAGATCGCCAGCACCCCTGCACCGAGTTGACGACCAAGGTTATCGAGCTTTTTCTGCATCGGTGTTTGACTCTCTTCAACACCTTCTACTAGACCTGCTATCTTGCCTATTTCTGTCGCACCTGCAGTTGCCACAACGACTCCGCGCCCTGTCCCAGTCGTAACGATTGTGCCCGAGAAGATCATATTTCTCTGATCACCTAGACTTACTGAGCCCTTAATCTGGTCCATGTTTTTCTCAACCGAGAGGCTTTCCCCAGTCAAGCTTGATTCATTGATCTTAAGAACTTTGGCACTGAGCAAGCGAATATCAGCTGGAACTTTGTCGCCTTCGGCAAGTACAATGATATCTCCGGGAACAAGTTCTGATGCCGGGATCAGTTCCTGCATTCCATTTCTGATGACTTTTGCGGAGAATCCAACCAACTTACTCAATGCTTCTACCGTCCGCTCGGCTTTGTATTCATTTAGGAAGCCGACAATTGCTATTGCTACAACAATCGCATAGATAAGTAGCGATTCCTTAGCACTGCCGTTTTCCTCCACATAGCTCAAGACGAGCGAAACTGTAGCCGCGACAATTAAAACAATTACCAAAACGTCCTTGAACTGACTGAAAAACAGCCCTAGTATCGATACTTTCTTTTTACTTTCTAATCGGTTTGGGCCATAGACCGACTGTCGTTTTGTCACTTCTGAAGCGCTTAGACCACTAGACTCGTTAACACCGAGCGCACTTAGTGTCTCTTTTGTGGTCTTTTGGTAAAAAACGGTATCTTTATTTTCGCCCATTGCAAAGTATATGATACCGTAGAACTATCTATTATGCTTACGATTACTAGTATATTTTTGCGATCCGTTAGTGCTAACTTCGCCAGTAGTCTTGAATCGGATATTATTGCACTTTCTTGGCGAGCAATTATCGTAGGCGGTATTGCCCTAGTTATTTTAGTGTCACTTTCTGCTTGGCTCAAAGATAAGTATCCAATCTTAAGTAAACCACTCTTTGTCATGATTGTGTTATCTATTGTCTTGCCTACTTTCACTCTTCTCGGTTCAACTGTTTATTTGAATATGTACTCATATGTCGGTGGGCCGGTGCACTGGCATGCTGATATCGAGATGTGGGCCTGTAATAATGAGCTTGAGCTTCGTGACCCAATCGGAAGATTCAATAATAAAATAGGCACATCGGTCTTGCACGAACATAACGACAAGCGTATTCACTTAGAGGGTGTCCCAATTACCGAGAAGGACGCTTCACTAGGCAAATTCATGCATGTAATCGGTGGTGGTATTAGCAATGAATCACTTACAATTCCTGTTAATTCAGATGACTGGTTTGAGAATGAGCTTGATGGTGATGGATCATTTGGCCGATACAATAATCTCATCACCAAAAGCAATTTCATTAACAATGGTGCAGATGGCCAATTTGCCAAATTCAACAATGATGATCCATGTGGCAAACAACGTTCAGAAGTCCAAGTATTTGTATATAAAACGATAAGCGACAATCAGTATGAGCAGAAAAAGGTGAAAGATCCTGCAAGCCTCGTGATTAGCCCTCAACCTAACGTGCCACCAGGAGACTGTATTATCATCGAATTCGGTAAACCACGCGATTATACCGATAAGCTATGTGAGCAATTTGGTATTAGAGACAAGGATCGTTGTGAAGAATTTGGTGTCAGAGCCGATCAACGAGAAGTATGCAAGCTGACTGACATCACTAACTACAGATCATCCCAGTCTCGATTGGATACTGAACCAAAAGCTGATTCAGACGACGTGGTTTACGAAGAATGCGAGGTTTACTTTGATGCAGAGGGTAATAAAACTGGTATAGAAATTGGGGTCTTCAAACCTGATGGCTCGTACCTCGACCCCGACAAGGACTGCGTTGCCTATGAGAAACAATTAAAAGCAAAGCTGGACGAATAATGCTGGACCTACCTACCCTCACTGTTGTACTTGGTTCTGCCGCTATTGATTCGATCAATCCATGCGCCATCGGTGTGCTCATTCTTATGATTAGCGTGATTATGGGCTCTGGAAAACGCAACACAAAACGACTGCTGTTACTCGGTTCGGCATACATATTTTCTATCTTCGCCACTTATTTAATCGCTGGTTTAGGTCTAGTGTACTTCTTCACAGCAATCCCGATTGTTTTGGCTGAATATTTATCACTTGCTGTTGGTGCATTAGTCATATTCGCAGGTATTCTCGAGATCAAAGATTTCTTCTGGTATGGCAAAGGGTTCTCACTGCACATCCCTGCCAAGGCAGCAACCAAGATCAAAGAAATGTCACAAAGTAACACAACAACCGTTGGTGGCATTATGGCACTGGGTGCCTTTGTCGCCGCCGTGGAGCTTCCATGTACTGGAGCTCCATATCTTGCGATTATTACCATCCTGCGCATTGACTGGGGTCTGATGCCATTTCTCCTGATGGTGCTATACAACCTGGTCTTTGTTGCACCGCTAATCATCATCCTCATTATGGTAGCTGGTGGGGCAAAAATCAGTAGTGTTAAGAAATGGAAGGAAGACGGCAAAGGTGTCATGCGACTCTTCCTTGGGCTCCTGCTCGTTGCACTTGGTTGGTTGCTGATCCTGATTGCTAATGGAACGATCAACTTCGGATAGGACGAAAAACAGTTAGCAATGAACAAAGAGCAGAAAAATCTCATTTTTGAAAAGGCAAATTCCTATGCTCATGCTGTTTACAATCTATGCAAAAAGCTACCTAAGGATGAGTTGTATGGAATTACATCTCAGCTCAGGCGAGCTAGCTTGTCAGTTCCGGCAAATATGATCGAGGGCTATGCGAGAATGTCGAAAGGTTATCACAAACAATTCCTATTGAATTCATATGGATCCTTAAAAGAGTCTCAATATTTTCTGCAATTTGCTGCCGAAGAATCATTACTTGAACATGACGCCGTGAAGACTGTTTATATAATCGGCGATGAAGTTGGTGCCATGCTATGGAGTAGAATTAAAACATTGGAGAAAACATGAAAGCACTACTTTTTACTTGTTCTCTGTTATCTGTTAATTGCTCACTGTTTGATCGGAGATCAAAATGAAACATATTGTCAAACGCAAAGGTCACACAGAAATATTCGATGCGCGTAAGGTGTATGCCAGTGTTTATGCTGCTTGCCTGGCTGTAAATACCGAAGGTAGCGCTGCCGAATTATTGGCCGAAAAAGTAACTGAAAACGTCAAGGAATGGCTCATCGATAAGAAAGAGGTAACGGCTGATGATATTCATCGGGCCGTTACTAAGCACCTGAAAGTATACAACCCTGATGCTGCATACTTACACGAAACGCATCACATTATCGACTAGAAGTGGTTTTTGAAAGATTTTTATGATGTAATATAGTAATGCCTGCAGCATATGTTGATACTGACCCCTCTTTAGGTACTCCGAATTCTGAATATTCTGAATCGGGTTTATTAGAGCCTGAACAATGGAGTGATTTAGCTGAACTTCAAGTCGATTTAACTTCTCTAGAAATCACTATTAGGGGGCGGGTAGATATAGTTGCAATCGAAGCAACTCTAGCAGACCCAGATTACAGGGGGTTATTGGATCAATCGCCACCTGACCCCGATCTAATGATGCTCAGTTATGTTGCCAGCTTAGTTGAACCTGGCAGCAGATTAGGCGATATGGTAAGTAGCCCATTTGGGGGTGATGTACTTGGATTAGGTTTTGCGCAAGATGTCTTAGATAATCCAGATGGGAAAATGGGTATCAGGGTTACTCTCCCAACACCTACCGCATCTCAGGAAAGAATACAGGCCCGAATTGGCACGGATGCATTACCATCAGGAGTTGATTTTGTCGGGGTTGACGAGCCACATATAACTGATACTCAAACTACTGAACTGGTTGCAGCCAGAGAGCATGGCTTTGCGCTTCGAGGCTGGCAAGCAATTCATGATGCAATAGATCATTCCCTAGGAGCGGCTGCATTAGATCCAGATTTCCACGATTATCGGGCAATCCCATTTGCAAATCATGCGATAGACCTTAGAACTACTAATCCTGAAGAAGCATCACTGATGGATAAATTGTTAACTGAATTTATTGAGTCGATAACAACCAAAATAACATTGGCGGCGGTTCAAGGTAGTCGTAAACCCAATATGGAAAACTTTTATGTGAAATTAGTGGAAGAATATGGAAGGGTTATGGTTGATCTCCTAACGGGTGGGCAAGATCAGTTAGACAGAACTGTCGACGTCTCATGGCGCAACGCTAAAGAAATTGCCCGACCCAACAGAACTCTGCGAAAACTCTTTCTGTTGTTTGTAGGCTAATGCCTTAGTTGTTATGATTAATTACATCAGTAATTGGTGGATTGTCTTTGTCGAAAAGAAAAAATAGCTTTGATTATGATTTAATTGCCATCGGCTCAGGTAGTGGCGGAAATGTAGCTGCGACAATTGCCGCACGGCAAGGTAAGAAAGTGGCAATTTTTGATAAGGAAGAAACCCTGGGTGGTGAATGCCCCAACTGGGCATGTGTGCCAACTAAAGCCTTACTTCATGCTGCTCATGTCTACGAAACTGCCAAAAACGGAGCACAGTACGGTCTCAAAGCCGAATCTATCGCCTTCGATTACAAGAAGGTAAAAACTTGGAAGGATCTGGTCGTTAAGCGTACCGGCACAGATGACGGTAACGAAGTGTTCGCAGAGAAAGGTATCGATGTATTCCACTCCAAAGTCCGCTTCCTGAGCCCAAATGAAATCACAGCAGATGGCAAGCGTTTTACCGCGCGTAAATTTCTGATTGCAACCGGTACGACAGATTTCATTCCTCCTATTGAGGGGCTGGAGAATGTGGGCTATCTAAACTTTCGCCAAGCTATTGACCTTAAAGCTGTACCAAAATCAATTTTAATAATTGGCGGAGGAGCAATTGGTGTTGAGTTTGCCCAATTATTCTCAATTTTCGGAACCAAAGTTCACTTGATTGAAATAGCCCCTCAGTTATTAGGACGAGAAGAACCGGAGGCAGCTGATCTGGTAAAAGCTGTGTTTGAATCAAGGGAAATAAATGTCACTACAAGAGGAAAGATATTTTCAATCGGGAAATCAGGTAGTCAGAAGAAAATTCATTACAGTGACGGCGATACCGCTCATAGCGTAGTCGTTGATGAGATATTGGTTGCCAGTGGTAAACGCCCAAATCTCGACTTGGGCCTTGAGAATGCCGATGTTATTTATGACCGACACGGAATCAAGGTTGATAAACACATGCGTACAAGCAGCAAGAACATATTTGCTGCCGGTGACGTCGTCGGACCATACCAGTTTACGCACACTGCCAGCTATCAAAGCCGCATCGCAGCACACAACATGTTTAGTCACAAAAGTAATTTTATAAAAGCAGATTATTCAGCTATCCCCCGCTGTGTTTTTGTTGAACCAGAAGTTGCGAGTGTTGGCATCACCGAGGCAGATGTTCGAGCTCACGGTATAAAACCTCGTATTGGGCTCACGCCGATATCAATTATTGGTCGTGCCAATACTTCCAATCAATCGACTGGCTTTGTGAAAATTGTCGCCAATCAAAAAGGAGTAATTCTTGGTGCAACGATAGTTGCACCAAGAGCTGGGGAGATGATTCATGAATTAGCCTTGGCCGTAAAGATGCGACTCACGGCTTCTGATGTAGCTAGCGTAGTGCATGCCTTCCCTACTTGGAGCGAAGCTGTCCGAATTGCTGCTGCTAAAATTAGTTAAATAGATTCAACAATTGCCTGCTTCAAGATCTTAATTCCAGCATCTATTTCTGATTCTGGCCTCGCAATATTAAGCCGGAGGCATTGGCGTGAGTGTTCCCAGGAATCATCGAGAAAGAAGTACTCACCGGGGACTACAACAACACCCTTTTTCTTCAGATTCTGATAAAGCTGCTTGGTGGATATCGGCAAATTTTCCAACCATAGCCAGAAGAAGAATGAACCCTGATGGGAATGAAGGCGCCAAGGGAAATCATCTCCAAAGGTTGCTTCAATAACCTGCTTCGCGTAGCTGGCTTTCTGGGCGTAATATGGCTGGATAATATCTCTGACTATTTGATCAATCTGACCGCTTTCGAGCAGTGGCGTCATCAGCATTTGACCAATGTTTGGATTGGCTAATGAGACAATCGCGTTAGCAGAACTCAGAAGTGATGCAGTCTCTTTGTTAGCAATAATTACGCCGTTACGAACAGCGGGTAGGCCAACCTTAGACAAGCTCATCGAATAGATTAGTGATTCGGACCATTCAATTGGCTCTTGGTCGTCAATCACTGCTGGAAAAGGCAGGCCATAGGCATTATCTAGGATGAATGGGATATTTTGGTTATCGGCGATTTCTCGCAATCTATCAATTTCATCTTTCGATATGACATTACCAGTCGGGTTAGTTGGTCTAGAAATACAGATGGCTGCTGCATGATCATCAAGTTTAAAATTGTCTAAGTCAACTTGGTATTTAAATTCATGTTCGCCGATTTTATGAATTTTCGGCTGATGAGTTTTAAACATGTCTTTGGTTATGCCTTGATCGAAATAACCAATGTATTCTGGCTCAATTGGTAAATGTATTTGTCGATTCACACCGTTTTCGTCTACCCCTGCAATCATATTGAAAAGCATAAAGAACCCGGCTTGACTGCCTGGTGTTACAACCAAATTTTCGGGACTGATATTCCATTTAAACTTAGAGTTAATATATTCTGCCAGGGCATTGAGAAAGCGGTCGTTGCCACGAGGAGTGTTGTAGGTTGCTAATCCATCGCTCACCCAAGACTTATCCTTAGAAAGATTTTGTAGTTCATCTTGCAACAGGTTGATGACTTCCGGAATGTGCGCTGGATTACCACCACCAAGCATGGCTACATTGTCGTTGCTAGCCATAGCCTTGCCCAAATCATCCATCAGATCCAAAATCCCTGAGTGCGATGTTATTTTCTGACCAAATTTCGATAACTTCATAACTCGTTATTGTAGACCATCTGTAATAATCCCCAAATCAACTTTAGAAATATAATGATTGTTAACTTACCATCATTGACGTAGGCTACCTCTGTTTGCTATGATAGTTTCTACGTCCTTTACTAATTCCTCTTGGAGGAATTTCCCAAAATTGAAAACCAAGCCGAAGGCTGTTTGCAATTTTGAAAGGAGGAACGACGAAAAGCTGAAGCTATTCAAACTTGTTTGGATACGAAAGCTGGCAGTCGATTCCGACGCCGACGCGGGGTGGAGCAGTGGCAGCTCGTGTGGCTCATAACCACAAGGTCGCAGGTTCGAGTCCTGCCCCCGCTACCAAGTTAAATATCCGACCCTTCAAGGTCGGGTTTTTAACTTGGTAGCAGGACGAGAACCGTTAGAGCGAACTTGTTCGCGGAAGGTTCGCAAGGAGTGAGAATCGAGCAAGTCTTGCTTGTGAGACTCGGAGCGACGGAATAGAGAGCGGTAGCGAACGTCGTCCTGCCCCCTACCAAGAAGTAAGAAAAGAGAGCGCGAAGCATTCTCTTTTCGCCTGAGCGGATAAAGGCGAAGCCGCTGTCCTGCCTTACTCTAGAATCCTTCCCCCGCCTACCGACAGGCAGGCCCGTTACCAGGCATCCTCCTGCGCTAAAGCTTCGAATGACATAGTAAGCATTATTACCTCTATATGTTGACGGAGGTTTTTTGTTTAGAGTACTGTTAGCTCAAGAATAAATCACTAAAGGATGGGCATATGAGATTAAACAACAAAGGTTTCGGAGCAATTAGTTTAGCTCTGATTATCATACTAGTTGGGATACTCGGCTTTGTTGGCTATCGTAGTTATGTAGCATACACAGGCAATCCTGAAACTGGTGAGGAGCAGAACGAGAAGGAACAGGAATCTGAGAAAGCAGAAACCGAGAAGACAGAAACTTCGAAAACAATCATAACAACTGGTGATAGCGAGTTTGGCACAATGCTTTTTAATGATAAGGAGCAGGCCATCTACATTTGGGAAGTTGAGGAATCATCTAAGGCAGAATGTTACGGAGACTGTGCTGAAGCATGGCCGCCTGTGCTTACCGATGGAGCACCTGTTGCTGCAGGTGACGTCAATAATGATCTACTTGGCACTACCGAACGTAGCGACGGAAATACCCAAGTCACGTACAACAGCCACCCGCTATACTACTACGCCCACGAGGGAGCAGGAGAGGTAAAGTGCCACAACATTAGCACGCACGGCGGTCTGTGGTGGGTAATACAGCCTAACGGCAATCGGGCTGATTAAGCACCGGCTACTAGTTCAGGAAATTGAACAGGTGCAGCAGATTCGTCAGTCCCAAGTCCTACTTCTACAATCCGCAGAATCATATCTTCGTAATTGCCACCTTGGTTCAATCGATAGGCGTCAAAGAAATAGCTATTGTCAGTGCTGAGACCGGGTACAAGATTGGCTTCCAGAAAATGACCATCGCCATCTGCATCCATTCTAATATCAATGCGCCCAACATCACGTGCACCGAGCGCTTCAAATATATTTTTCGCTAAAGTACTAATGAGATAACGCGTAGCTACATTAGCAATCGCAGTCACACGTTCAAGTTCAGGATTATTTTTTACGGTATAACCGAGGACTCTGTCTCCAGCAGCATTTGCTCCTGTAACAATCTCGATTGGCATAATCAATTGGTCGTGCCCGGCGTTTCCAAGGATGGCGACACTAAACTCTCGCCCACTAAGATACTGCTCGACGAGTGAAGCTGAACGAAACTTTGTATGAATACTGGATATCTTATGCTTGAACTCGGCATATGTCCGCACAACTGAATCTGCGGCGATACCTTCCCCGCCACCTGAATGTAGTGGTTTAACAAACAGCGGAAAATCTAATGGCAAACTCGCCCTGTCTACATGTTCGCCAGGCAGCGATGTGAAGAATTCTGCAGTTGGTAGTCCCGCCCGCTGGACAACGGTCTTCGCATGCTGCTTATTCAATTCAAACTCAACTGCTGTGGATGGAGAGCCAATAAATTCTATACCACGGCTGGCTAAGTACTCTGACAACCAGATGTCGTCAGCATAGTCAGCTGCCGGTATGCGCTTCATGCCTAGGAAGACCAAATCAGGGTCTTTGGCGACCAGTGCATCGAGATCGCTGATTCTATCAATCATTGTTACACCAACATGTGAATAGTGACGTTTCAAAACGTCACATATAGACGCACACGATGTGCGATTCATCGAACTAAACTCGGGATTGTCAGTACGAGCAATCTCAATGTGAAGGTTTTGCCTCATGCTGATACTGACCTTCTCTTGTTAGAGGTTATTAAAGGAACGAAATTTAAGAGCGAGATACTAGCGTCGTGCGCCGAAAGCACCGCGAGAATCTGAACGGTCTTCGCGTGGTTTCGCAACATTCACAATGATAGTACGTCCACCAAAGTCTTTGTCGTTCATTGCCTGGATAGCAGCTTGGGCAGCACTGTCTTCTTCCATCTCAACAAAGGCAAAGCCCTTGGACTGACCAGAATCTCTGTCCTTGATGATCTGACATGATACGACCGTGCCGTGCTCCGCAAATGCTGCTTTAAGTTCGTCTTCTGTTGTGTCGTAGGATAATTTTCCTACATATAGTTTCGTTGCCATTGTATAAAGGCCTTTCTATTCTCAATGAATAGTTAATTAATGCGAGACAGGGTCTAGTACCTGTAGCCGAGATAAATTGAGTGTTTGAAGACTTTATAAATAGCGGATAAAGAAAAGAATAACTTGCTTACGTAGTCTAACAGATCTAGCGGAGAATAGATAGTCCTAGGAGTTTGTTTCGTCGTCGATCTTGATAAGATGCTCTGGGACTTTACGCTTCCATATGAGAGATACCCCGATGCTACCAAACAACAGTACTCCCAGTATAGTCAGGCTGAACCAGATCGGCACGTGAAACCCGAATGGTGTCACTATCATCTTGAAGCTAATCCAGGCGAGTATGCCTGCTAATGCCCAGCTGAGTGCCCAAAACCTAGCAGCCACTGCCTCATAGACAAAGAAGAGCGCTCTCAGCCCGAGTAACGCGAAGACGTTACTGCTGTAGGCGACAAAGCGATCTGGGCTAACAGCAAGCACCGCTGGCACACTGTCTACTGCAAACACCACGTCAGTTAACTCGATGAGAATAATAACTGCTGCCATAAGGGTCAGCATCCGCTTGCCGTCTTTTTTTATAGTCAGTTTATGACCGACAAATTCATGATGAATTGGTAGGAACTTGGTTAGCACTTTCCAGATAGCTTTGTCGGTGAATTCAACTTCCTCCTCAATCTCATCTCCACCGCGAGCTTCTTTGAATGCTCGCCACGCTGCATTGAGGAGAATCAGCCCGAAGATAATGCTTATCCATGAAAACGTTTTGAGGAGTTCTAGGCCAAGCAATATAAAGATAAGGCGGAAAACGATCGCTCCAGCAATTCCGTAGTTCAACATACGTCTTTCTAGTACTTTAGGTACTTTGAAACTCGCAAATATAAGACCAATTACAAACAGATTATCGAGACTGAGGGCTTTCTCTATTGCCCAAGCCGCTAGGTATTCTCCACTAGCTTGTGGACCAATAAAGAAATAAACAGGGACGGCAAAAAGGATAGCGATACTAATATAGAAAATTGACCAATTTACTGCTTCTTTGAACTTAATCGTGTGATCTTTACGAGTATGATAAATCTCAATCAATGTATAGCCAATGAGCGCCATGACCACTAAAGCATACATAATTGGCGGTACATCAAAGCTGTGTACCTTGGCTGATTCGAGGGCAAAGAGATGTAACATTATCGAGACCAAATATGCGCTATTAGAGGACTATAGGTCAAACTCACGACGCTTCTTCCATATGTAGAAAATAATACCGCCAATACCGAGCAGAATGATCACATAACCAATTGTTTCAAGACTGTCTAGATTTTCATTAATTTTTTCTAAGGCTCCAACACTTGTAAAGCCTAGATAAAGATAGAACACGTTGCGTACAAAGACGCCAGCAGCACTACTGAGGAGATAGGTTCTCAGATCGAGTCTCAGAAGTCCTGCTACGATAGACACAGGTGCTGTCGGCACAATCGGTGCGGCACGTAGTAAAAATAGAGCCACATTATCTTTCCAGCCTTTACCAAGTTTGGCACTTATTTTTTCTACTTGTTTGTCCGTGATACCGATAAACTTACCGAACTTATTTGTGACAACATTCTCAAATGTCCGTGAAACAATGTAGACGATGAACATACCGATTGTTTTGCCAATCGTTCCAACGAATGCGAGAAAGACAAGATACAGGATACTCTGCTGCTCAGCTGCGGCGAATGACCCAGCGAGTGTCATCACAACAGGTGAGGGAATCGGAGCGATCACTTCTTCAACAAGTGCGCCGAGGAATGTGAAAATCGGGAGTGGGACGATTTCCGCAAATTTTTTCAATAGTTCAATCAAATAATCAATCATAGTATTTCATCTAGTATACACGCACAAGAGATGATAGCTTTTCAGGGTCCGAGTAGACTGCCTTCAAAATTATCATAGACAGGGTATGGGTCAGACTGCTGGACCCCACTTGGGAAAACTAAGACATAAATAAGTATAAAAATAATAATCCAACCTAGCTCAAAGCCAAGTATCGCTAGGACAGACCGCCAGCCTTTCTTGGCCCCGACATATATAGCCGGACCAAAAATAGCTAGCACAAAAAGTAATAGAATAACTATAGAAATTGCTAAATTTATAAACTCATCTGTTGAACTTATCAGGTAGCCACTATATGCAACTATTCTCACTGCAACCACCAGACCTACGACAACTCCTGCAGATACCAGACCCGCAATTAGTTCCGCCATTCCTTTCGGTCCAAATGTACTAATTGAGCTTTTTTTTTCTTTAGAGGAATGTGACTTTGTTTTGGTCTTGAGCCATTTTGAGGCAACCCAGAAAACGGCAACAAGTCCTGCCACCACAATAACTGCAAAGGCAATACGGTCGTAATAAAGTGCAATCCATTGCTTGGCATACTCACCCTTTACCGTAAAAGATTCTTTTTCGGCAAGATTTGATGCTGATTTTTGAATTAGACCTTGAGTTCCAATTTGCGATACGGCCTGATCAAGTTCTTTACCCTTAATAGCACTACCAGAATCGGCAGATATATTGGTCTCGGCAATACCACCGTTTGGTCTATAATTTACTTCGCTTTTCTGGTCTTTGAGAATCAGTTCCGAGTCGACTCCAATGCTGACATTTACATTCTTGACTCTCTCATCAACTTTAAATGTTTCGAAATTGAAGCTGAAGCGACCAAGCGTTTCAGTTGTGTAACCAAAAGCATAGTAGCTAATTATTAGAGCGCTCGAATCATCTGGTGCTATTTCATATGGGAGTGTAACTTTTACCTTATCGCCATCGACTTTAAAGTCGGTATTCTTATATTCGGCGTCCTGTGTATCGTAGTAATAAGTACTGTTGTAATCAGGTTCTTTATATTCTAAGCATTCTCGTTCGTCAAAGGGAACAATCGTTTTACTATAATCATAGCGCTCACAGACAGGAGACAATTTCTGCTGAAGTATCATCAGTTCGTCTGTCTTTACCTTTGGAATTGTGAAACTGAAAGTTTTTTGCACAGTATCTTTTTGATTGGTGAAAACAATTCGCGATTCTACCGCTGCTTCGCCATTACCGCGAAAAGTAACTGTGTAATCTTGTTGTTGACCTTGAAATGGATTTAAGACCGCAAAGACTGGTGATGAACTATAGATTGCAAATAAGAGGAGGGAAAATGAGAAGATTAGACTTTTATTGAATAACTTCATAATTTATACCTATTTAATTGTGCTTATGT
>CAZFKV010000015.1:0-2292 GCA_964519575.1 uncultured Candidatus Saccharibacteria bacterium
CGATTTTCTTGCGATCTTCCTCTGGAATTGGCTGTTTGTATATCGTTTGCCAACTGCCATCATTGGCTTGTTTGTAATACTGAGTCCCGCAGGTTGATAAAACGTGCAGTTTATCTAATTTCACATCTGGTAATTCTGACAAGGGATCGATAACCTGCTTCTTGTGGACGGCAAACAAACCTCCAGATATTACGCCCACCGCATATTTTTCGAGTAATTTCCCTAGCAGTTCAGCCATTCGTGGTGTAATCCGCTGCTTGCTAACCGCAATCGTGTCATCAATATCAAAAACAATAAATTTCTTCATAACTCTCCTAAATCTTCTTTCAATAATACCACTTAGAGCACACGGTGGCCGATATCTGTTCGGTAGTGCATATTTTCGAAATGGACGCCGTTTTTACCGATCGAATCATAGACTCTCTGGAGAGCTTGTTTCATGTCAGACCCAGTGGCCGTGACGTTTAGGACTCGACCGCCACTAGTGACAATGTAATCGTCTAGAACTTTGGTTCCTGCGTGAAATACGACTACGTGGTCTCCGACAGTGCTTAGGCCCTCTACGGTTTTTTCAGTTGCATATTTTCCAGGGTAGCCACCACTGGCAATACATACTGTGGCGGCGGCTCCTGAGCGGATTTTGATCGACTCTGCTTCAAACTTTCCGGCAGCTGATTGGATTAGAAAAGGCAAAAAATCTTCGTCGATCGATACCATCATGGCTTGGGCCTCAGGGTCGCCAAATCGGGCGTTGAATTCGATTACTTTGGCTTCTCCCGTATCTGTAATGAAAAGCCCAGGGTAGAGAACACCGAGGTAGGGGTTGCCGTCGGCTTTCATGCCGTCGATAGTTTTCTGCACAATGTTAACTCGGATGGATTCGGCTAGTTCGGGTGTGATGAAAGGAACTGGGGTGTATGCTCCCATCCCGCCAGTGTTTGGGCCTTTGTCGCCGTCATTTACCTGTTTGTGATCTTGGAAAAACGGCAGCATGATTATATTTGACCCGTCACTCAGCGCAAAGGCGCTTACTTCTTGGCCATGTAGTCTATCCTGGAACACTACGGTTTCGCCAGCTTTGCCGAAGGCATCACCGCTCATCATTGATTGCAGTGTTTCTTGTGCTTCTGCCTCAGACTCTGGTAACACGACGCCCTTACCAGTAGCTAATCCGTCGGCTTTGATCACATAGCTTAAAGGGTCTTTGCCTTTTATGTAGTTAAGCGCATCATCGAGATTATTCGCTGTGTAGCTCTCAGGCCTAGGAATATCATGTCGCTCCAAGAAATCAGCAATGAAGGCTTTTGACGTCTCAATTTGTGCTGCTTTTTGGGTCGGGCCGAAGATCTTCAGACCTGCTTCTGTGAAGCGATCCACTATCGCGAGTTCAAGTGCCGCTTCTTGGCCGACTACAGTAAAATCAATCTGTTTATCACGAGCAAATTTCAGCAGTCCATCAATATCTGTCATCTCAATTGGTACGTTCTCACCAACTTGAGCCGTACCACCGTTGCCGGGTGCAATATAAATCTTACTTACATCAGGCGACTGGGCCAGTTTCCACGCTAAGGCATGTTCGCGACCTCCAGATCCAACGACCAAAACAGAATTCATACCTAAAGCTTACCTCAAGTGGGATTCGTATAGTAGATTGACATATATTTGAATAGATGATATCATTTAAATATGACAAAGCGCATAGACGGCACAGTACTAGCAAAAGGGAAGAGGCCAGATGGGGGCGTATATACTGATATTTTGGCGCGTACACCTCACGGAGTTGGATTGGATGTAGTCGGTCTTGGTGATAGATCACCAACGGCTCCAGCAGATCTCCTCAGAGCGGCTCGGCCTGGAATTACAGCATACGTACTATCGGGCGCAGGTGTAGAGAGGGCTCCGGTCAGAATCGGTGATGATGTTGAAGCAGTTCAAAAAGTAGAGAGGGTTAGTCGTGAAGGCGGTGTTATAGTCAGATTTGCCGGTTGGCTTGATGAGGAAGAAGTAGTTATTAGAACAGGTGATGCAAGAGTAGCAACAATTCCGGTTCTAGGTGATGTTAGTAGTATTGACTTGGCAACACACCGAGACGTTACACCCGAATGGGTAAATGGCTCGGCATCAGAACCAGAACCAGTAGACTAAGTCGTTAATTAATCAGTTTTTGTAATTCTTCGCGCGCGACTTCGCGGTCATCCCATTCGATTTTGCCCTCACCCAGACCTCGGTAATGCTGATTGCCCAAGCCTGGGATCAGTACGACATCGCCTTTTTTGGCGAATTTGAAGGCCT
>CAZFKV010000015.1:2392-15197 GCA_964519575.1 uncultured Candidatus Saccharibacteria bacterium
TTGCCCAAGCCTGGGATCAGTACGACATCGCCTTTTTTGGCGAATTTGAAGGCCTGGCGGATGGCTTTTCGGCGGTCGGCATTCTCCTTCACCACTACACCTTCTTTGATTGATTTAGCACCCTTGAGCACCGTCGCACGAATATCGACTGGGTCTTCGGTGTAGGGTTCCAGATCTGTTACTATCACCAGTTCGCTGTATTCGGCGGCCAGCTTGCCAATCGGTTCACGCTTGCCCGGATCTCGGTCACCGTCACAACCAATTACAGTAATTAGTCTTCCCTTGAGTAACATGCGCATATTTTCAAATAATTGCTTCAAAGCGTCTTCGGTGTGAGCGTGGTCGATAATTACTCTGAAATCTTGACCTTCATCGATAAGTTGAACTCGGCCCGGCATCTGTTCGAAGGATTCCAGACCGTTTTTGATTGATGCGAGCTTGAACCCCATGGTGTAGGTTAGGCTTGCTGCCGCCGTGGCATTGTAAGCGTTGAATTGACCAGGTAATTGAAGGCTGACATCCAAATCGTGGTTGTCGAGCTTGAGACTGAGTCGCGTTCCCTTAAACGACAGTTTTGCTCCTGTTATGCGTGCTTCAGATTCGCGGTGTGTGCCGTAGCTAATCTTGTGCTCTGCAGGGAACTGATCGAAGAATTCGTACCAATCATCGTCGCGGTTAAGCGCCATGAAGCGTGGCTTCTTGGCAAAGAGCTTGCCTTTAGCTGCTGCATATTCCTCCATGGTGTGGTGATAATCAAGATGATCCCGGGTTAGGTTAGTGATAAGTGTTGCATCAAAGTGAATGCCACTGACGCGGTGCTGGACGAGGGCATGACTGCTGACTTCAAGCACGATCCACTCAGCGCCAGCCTTCTTCATTTCTCGAAGAATCCGATGAAGAACGAATGGATTACTAGTGGTCAGCCCGCCATCTATGTCGTTGTCTTGACTTGTTTTGCCAATCTTTACGACAGCAGTAGAATAAATCCCAGTTTTGATACCTTCTGCCTCCAGAATTGAGCCGAGGAGATTGACTGTCGTCGATTTGCCGTTGGTACCAGTAACACCAATAAATTTCAATGAACGGGCAGGGAAGCCGTAGCGAATACGCGCCGCAACAGATTCCAGATAATGAAACGGATTTAACAGCGGACGCCACAGGCTAACCGGCACTAGTCTTTTGATTGTAGATTTCCAACTTGTCACTGTTATAGCCTACGCTCGACGCTCGCGTATATCCATACCCAAATATGCTACGATATCACAATGGTTACTAATGATCAGTCCGAAGATATTGCAGATCATACAGTGAATCCAATTTCAGATACGAAGAATGAAGTTACTCAGTTGAACAACCCAAAAAAACGTCCCAAAAAGCTTATGTTGGTGGTTATTCTAGTCTTAATCGCGATCTTTATCGCCAGTGTTTACGCATTACGTTCGAACATTACTTCATTATTAGCACCTCAAAAAGCATCATTGAATCTAAGCTCATCTGTACAATCTGTTAATGGCTTAGAAAATGCGAAGGTCAAAGTTGTTTTTACCAATGGGAGTAAAGAGGCCGAGTTGTACTCCTGTGTGAATGATCCGACGTATCACGTTAACAAAGAAATCGTCAGTCCTAACTATGCCTGTACTGATGAATTCCGAGCAGAACCAGAGACAATTCCTCCACATGAACGGCAACGCTGGACGTACACGATTTATGCTTACCAAATACAAACTGGCAAATCAGAAGTATATGCCAACTGGGATAAATACAAATCCAATACAATCATAATTAATAAATCCGTAAGTCAGAAAGAGAAGGCTCAGATTGAGAAGTGCCCTACACTCAAAAGAATTCATGAGTATTGCGAGCCGACATTAATTGATAGATATAGCTCTGTAAGCGCGAATGAGCTGAGAGAACACCTCAGAAGTGTTGGTATTACCCCATTAGTTCTTCAGTATGATGGTGAGCCATTTGATGATGGTCCGGTTTATGTGCAACTTCCACCAGAGAATAGTTCACCATGGATTAATAAAATTCACTCTAAAAAAGGCTTAGTTCTGTCAATTATCGAGGATGATACTATTTTCAGACAAAAAAATTAGCTTGATTAGCACTCAACAGTCTCAATGAACAGCGAAGAATCCTATATACTCATGTTGTGTATGGATTTAAAACTATTGAAGAGGTAGGCGAGAAGGCGTGGAATCAGTTCGTGCTATCTACGCCTAACGGCTCAATACACCAGATTAGTCAGTGGAAAAAGCTTCAAGAGTCTGTTCCTTCCAGAGGGGTGGTCAAAGGCTGGGCTGCCCTGAAGCAAAGCGAGATTGTCGCTTGTTGTCTAGTAGTTCGAATGAAGACTGGCGCAGGAAGCACTGAGTGGTATTACGCAGGGCGGGGGCCAGTTTTTACTGATAGAAAAGCTGCCGAATATTTACTTGAAGCAATAAGTCGAGAGTTGCGTGATCAGACGGGCGCTATGTTCTTACGTTTTGATCCCTATATTCTCAAAAACGACAAACAACTTTCGTTTGCTGGATCTAACACCAAACCGGCTATGCAGAATTACCATCCCCCGGATACTGTTATTCTCGACCTCTCTCAGGGCACTACGGCCCTCATGGAAGGTCTTAAGAAGAAAAGGCGCTATGACATACGAAAGGCTCTAAAAGCCTTTCAAATCGAGGTTATTTCGGCAAAGAATGTAAAACCTCAGGATATCGACGATTTTTACCGATTAATGGCAGGAACAGCTAGCCAAAACAAGTTCAGTCCGCATCCGAAGAATTACTATGCTGATTTTATCCGCGAACTAGGTGAATACACCACACTTTGGTTCGCACGAGACGGTAAAAACAGATTAGCAACCAGTATTCTGACAGTCTGTAGAGACAAGGCAATCTACTATTTTGCCGCACTGACTACAGATGAAGCAGTCCGTAAAAACAACCCATCCCATGCGATTGTCTGGAAACAGATTGAGTATGCGGGTGAGCGTAAAGCCAAAACATTTGACCTACTGGGGGTGGCACCATCAGATGCGTCGGCGTCACATCCGTATGCAGGCATCACTATTTTTAAGGCAGGCTTTGGTGGTCAACGAGTCAGCTATCAATCAGGCGTCGAAGTTAGTTTGCGTCCAATCAGCCACGCTCTTTACCGACTCGCCAAGAGGGTCAAGCAGTAATGTCATATCAATTTCAAGAGATAACAGACGAGAAAGACTATTCGCCTCTCGATATTTATCCTACAACACAGTTCACCCAGAGCTGGTTCTATGGCGAATGGCAATCATTTTTGGGACGCAAAGTAAGGCGATTTAGGGTGAACAGCAACGGCCACCCAGTGGCTTATTTTCAAGCAATCCCCCACCCCTTGCCTATGCGAAACCAATATCTGTATATACCGTTTGGTCCTGTGTTTGCCCGAAAGCCAACCGATACATTGCTCAAAGTGATTTCTGATGGGCTTAAACAAAGCTACGTAAACGATAATATTGTCTTTGCTCGAACCGATCCTGATGGCTCATTTGAAGCCTTACAAGGGATAAAAACTGCCAATTGGCAACCGGCACCTGATTTTGTCGCTCGAGAAGCATCATTTCGCCCACGTGGCGAGATGATTGTTGCGTTGAGCGACGAAGATACTGTTTTTGCCAGCTTTGACAAGAATACTAGATATTCGGCACGCTATGGTGGCAAAAAAGGCGTCTCGACTAGAGTTAATACAGATCTATTGTCCGGACTTGACGATTTCTATCGATTACTCAAATTCACCGCGGACCTTCAGGAATTTACAATTTTCCCCAAAGCTTATTATTGATATATGCTCGAAGTCTGCCGGAAATATGAAAACGCCTATTTCATTGAAGCAGTATCAGAAAATTACGTGATTAGTAGTAAGCTAGTGGTAATTTACGGGTCTGTTGCCCATTCCCTACTCAGTGGAACTGATGAGGAAGGTCGCAAACTGCGCGTTCCAAGCCTAGTGCAATGGGAAGCAATGCGCGAAGCTATTAGTCGTGGTTGCACACGCTATAGTATCGGCGGTGCTAGCAGTTCCGAATCTGATTATCCGTCTATCAAAAAAGTCACCGAGTATAAAAAAGGTTTCGGCGGGATCGTCACTGTGCATAGCGACCTGCACGATCTAGTCTTTAACCAACCTTTGTATAAAGCCTACACCCTATACAAGAAAATAAAGGCAAAAATATAGTGAATGTTCTTGGTATTGAATCAAGCTGTGATGAGACGGCGGCATCTGTCGTAGCCGACGGCAAGGTTGTTCTCAGCTCAGTAGTAGAAAGCCAGATTGATTTACACGCAATTTACGGTGGTGTTGTGCCTGAAATAGCTAGTCGGTCGCACCTAGAATCGATTAACCCGGTTATTGACCAAGCACTTGACCAAGCCTTTCATGTGAAGAATGGGATAAGTTCACGTGAAGTTTGGGATCAGATTGACGCAATCGCAGTGACTCATGGTCCTGGGTTGTCGGGGAGCCTGCTAATCGGCACATTGGCTGCTCGCACACTTGCCTGGCTGCACGACAAGCCATTAATCGGAGTCAATCATGTAACGGCCCATGCCTATGTAAACTGGCTCGGCAACGATCAGCCTAAATTCCCAGCGCTTGCTCTCATAGTTAGTGGCGGGCACACGCAGATGGTGCTTTTCAAAGATCATTTCAAGTATCAGCTACTGGGACAAACAAGAGATGATGCAATCGGAGAAGCTTTTGATAAGGTGGCGAAAATGCTCGGGTTTTCCTATCCTGGTGGACCTAGTGTGGCGCGTGCCGCAAAGAACGGAGACGCTAAAAAGTATCAATTCCCTAAAGCACGCATGGAGAACCGTTACGACTTTTCGTTCTCAGGCCTCAAAACAGCCGTTCTGAGGACCTTGCAGTCCGAAATTGGTGAAGGTCACAGCTTTCCTTCTCACCAGCTCTCAGAGAGGCTCTCAAAGGCCCAAAAGGATAATGTTGCAGCTAGTTTTCAATATATCGCGGTCAAAACAGTAGTAGATGCGGTTGAACGAGCTGTCGAGCAATACAATCCTGTAAGTTTCATCATTGGTGGTGGAGTTGCTGCAAACCAAGAGCTACGCGAACAATTACAACAGCGAATCCCCCTAGAAATTAGCTACCCTTCGCTTGAACTTTGCACTGATAACGCCGTCATGATTGCAACACTTGGCTTCTACCAATCTGGTTTACATGAAGATGTAGTTACACCGCATACTTTATCGATTAAACCGTCTCTAGCTATGTAATATCTATACGCCAGGATTTTTCTTGGAAATTCCTATGACCCGCACAATGAACCAACCTAGCAGAGCGTAAGCAAGCATAGCGACCAGTGTTTCAATCTCGAGTCGGGCAATACCTGTTTCAAATTCGTAGTTAAACAATCCCTGGAACGGCCATACAAATGGCTGCGTTATTCCGTAAATAAAGTTGGCAAAAACATTTGCTGTATTCGCACCGAGTAAGGACAGTATAATTCGAATGGCCAGGAGTGCCTCGAGCAGGCCAAACAATGCGTAAATCAGGCTCTGAAACTTAAGTGCTGACTCATCCGTACTCTTGGTTGAAACTTCCTGCCTCTGAACTGTTGCGTCACCTTGCTGAGTATCTACTGTTCGTACTTCTTTTACTTCATCAGCCATTAGATTCCCCTTATCTTTATTTGTAACACTCACAGTGTAGCAGGCTACTCAATGACTTAAGATCTTGAATACGTCAAAAATTCTTACTTTTACCTCAAGAAAATTCTGTTACACTATACCGAGTACTCTGTTATTTAGGTTCATAAAACAACATTGGATCAATGCGTAGATAATCGATGAGTCGGAGTGAGTAAATGGACATACCTAAAATATATAACGCCAAGGATCATGAAGCTGACGTTTATCGTCGGTGGGAAGATGCTGGCGCATTCAAACCGAGAAAATCTAAGGGCGAGCCTTTTGTAGTGACGCTTCCGCCTCCAAATGCCACCGGCACTCTACATCTAGGGCACAGCATGATGATTGCTCTCGAGGATATTATGGTCCGCTATTGGCGCATGAAAGATCGAGAAACACTTTGGGTGCCGGGAACTGATCATGCTGCTATCGCTACTTGGAACACGGTAATTAAGAAATTGATAGACGAAAGACATATTGCTGATCCAAAGACAGAGTTGGGTCGCGAAAATCTACTCGAAGAGATACATGCATTTGTTGAGAACAGTCGAGACACAATTAGAGGGCAAATTCGCTCCATGGGAGCTAGCGTCGACTGGTCTCGGGAACGTTATACGATGGAGCCGGCGATCAATCGAATAGTTAACGAAGTATTTATTAAGATGCATAAGGAAGGCCTGATTTACAGAGGTCATCGAATTGTTAACTGGGATCCGAAATTACAAACAACAGTATCGGATGATGAGGTTGATCGCATAGAGGAAACGGCCAGTTTCTACACTTTTCAATATGGCCCTTTCCAGATAGGCACTGCTCGGCCAGAAACAAAATTCGGTGATAAATATGTCGTTGTACATCCGGACGACGATCGGTATAAGAAATGGAAAGATGGTGAAGAATTTGAAGTTGAATGGATTAACGGCAAAATTAAAGCCACTTTGATCAAAGACAGCGCTGTCGACCCTGAATTCGGAACGGGTGCTATGACTATCACGCCGTGGCATGATGCCACTGATTTCGAGATTGCCGAACGACATAAGCTCGATAAGGAACCAATAATTGATAAAACTGGTCATCTATTACCTATCGCTGGTGATCTAGCCGGTTTATCTATCGACGAGGCAAGGGAAAAAGTAGTCAAAATGCTAGACGCCAAAGGCTTATTGGTTAGTACAGATGAGAATTATACTCATAATGTTGCTGTTAACTCACGTGGTCGCGGAATTATTGAACCTCAGATAATGCTTCAGTGGTTTGTTGATGTAAATAAACCAGTCGTTGCTTGGAACGGATCAGACATGAGCCTTAAGCAAGTAATGAAATCTGTTGTCGAAGAAGGACAGATCGAGATAATTCCTAAACGATTCGAAAAAGTCTACTATCATTGGATAGAAAACCTACACGACTGGTGTATCAGTCGCCAGATATGGTGGGGACATCGTATTCCTGTTTGGTACAAAGGTGATCTAAGTCATGTTGGTATAGAACCACCTCACGTGAGAAAAGGTGAAGTAGAGAAAGGCTGGGAGCAGGATCCTGACACTTTGGATACATGGTTCAGTTCGGCTCTTTGGACTTGGAGTACTCTTGTTGACCCTGATAGGGCTCTCGATCCTAAGAGTTCACTTGAAAACATCCTGAAACATAGTCCGGATTTCCAGCGGTATCATCCGACAACGGTACTGGAAACCGGCTATGACATCCTTTTCTTCTGGGTAGCTCGGATGATCTTGAGCACTACTTACACCATCGGTGAAGTGCCGTTTAAGAAAGTATATTTACATGGGATGGTGCGGACTCGTGATGGTGAAAAAATGAGCAAGAGTAAGCCTGAGACAACTATTGATCCTTTAGAAATAATTCCGGAATATGGTGCAGACGCATTGCGATTAGCGATGACTTTGGGCATGGGCCCTGGAAGTGACACTAGGCTGTACAAGGAGAAGATTGCCGGCTATAGGAACTTCTGCAACAAGCTTTGGAATGTATCTCGTTATGTACTAAGCCAAATTGAACCAAATTATAAACCGGGTAAACCTCGGTTTGAAACCGCTAGCGAATTATGGATTTTGTCACGATTAAACAAAACCATAGATATCGTATCTGAACAGATTGAAGCTTTTAGATTTAGCGATGCCGGGCAGGCGGTCTATCAATTTTTGTGGAATGATTTTGCCGATTGGTATCTCGAGATTAACAAGGTCCAACCAAATATTGATGTGTTAACTTTTATTCTAGAAAAAGTTTTGGCACTTGCTCATCCGTTTGCTCCATTTGTAACAGAAACGGTCTGGGATTACCTACCTCACAAAAAGGATCTTCTCATTTCAAGTCAATGGCCAATTGCAGACGATGACAATATTTCAGAGACAGAATTTGAGCAAATGCGCACAATTGTCAACGAAGTCAGAAACCTAAAGACTGAGTTCGATATCGCCGAAACAACTCTGTACCACAAGGAAAGCAACTTCCTAGACATTAACCGAGACCTAATCAAACACCTCACGGGGTTGAAGGGAGTGCGTCAGGTAACCGACGGCAGAGGTCTTTATCTGACTCAGACAGACTTAGTCGCTTGGCTTGATGTCGAAGAAAACGCTACGCGTGACTATCTGATGAAATTGATTACCCAGAGGAGCAAATTAAATAAGCAGAAAGAAGGGTTGCGATCTAGACTGGATAATCATGATTACATGAAGAAAGCACCCAAAGAATTAATCGATGAGACCAAATCCGATTATGACGAAATAAATGCTCATTTATCCAGATTAGACAAGAAAATTGAGACTACCGAACAGTCAATCCAAGAGTTCTAATAATTTATTTATGATCTGTATTCTTGATTACTCTAGTCGCCAATCCTGAAACAACTCCAGGGAAAAATGTTAACGAGAAGTTGCTGATTATTTGTAACGCTAAGATGCTAATAAAAGATCCAATAGATATCTTTAAAACTGTCGAGAAAATGAAGATTTCTACGAAAGAAGATAGACTAAACCCGAGACTAAAATGCACAGCAGTTAGCAAGGGTGTCATTTTGTATTTCCAGACAAAAAGGCCATTCATAGCCACAGTTACTAGCATAATAGGTATTAGAGTTGGTGGTGAGTATTTACTTATAAAATAAAAGACTGCTAACAGTAGTCCAAAAAATAAGCCGCTTAAAAATGGGTACATAAAGGTGGAATGTTGCTTTGTCCATAACTTTATATTCATGATTCTTTTTATACAGCAGTGAATGTTCGTAGGCAATTGCCTGCTGGAATTATTCAAATGCTAGTTTCAAGGCCACCATAGCCAGAGTTTTGTGATCAGGTTCACTGGGTATAGGAGGAGTGAAATCCTTAAACCCGTTATTAATCGGTATGACATGAACATGAGCGTGGGGGATGTCGAAACCTTCAACATGGATTCCGACTCGTCGAGGCTTGATGACAGTTTGTATTCGCTGGGCTACTTTTTTCACTGTGCTCATTACTGCTTGATAATTCTGCTCATCCAAATCAAAAAGACTATCAACTTCAATTTTTGGCACAACCAGTACATGCCCTTCCTGAACAGGGTTGATGTCGAGGAACGCAAAAGTGAGTTGGTCTTCATATATCTTGTGGCAGGGAATTTCGCCGTTAATTATTTTGCTAAATATTGAACTCATGACACTAGTGTACTTGGCTGAATAAAAATCGTCGATTCTTTCAGATATCCGACGAACTATTTTTAATTTTCACCGTCTAAGTCACTTCTAAGAGGCCCAAGAGCCTGGAAGCACCGTTCTACATCCTTCTCAGCCACAATTAAAGACAATTCATCCATCGTTGACACAATTTGGTAAAGGCTGATTCCGCGCCATGCTAGTAGCTGTAGCGGATATTGAATTAAGCCAGGCGTTTCATGATGCTGGTCTTCGAAACGCAAAGTTATGGCAGCAATAGCGTCATATTCGTAGGTATAGTGGGTTCCCTCCAGGTGTTTTTTGACTGAATGCAACAAGCTGTCACTAATGACAATGGTACTAACCCAAATCCCTTTTGTTATCGTAATGAAAGCTTGTTGGTCTCGCCAGCCTTCTTCTTGTAAGGCAGCAATTCTTTCCGAGACACGAGGACTGTTCTGAACAGAAAAGGCGCTTAGGTTTGCTTTGAGTGCCATATCGCCAAAATATTCACGCGGGTGCTTGAAACTTATTGTCGATTTTTGTTCGGAATAGCGCTTTAGGGCCATAACTACTGAGCCATGGGATACTCGTTTGGTTAATTGAGATTCGATTTGAGGCCGTATTTCACGGGCGAGGGCCGAGATGTTAATCAAATCACGAGTAAGTCCATCGCTCAAATATGGTGATTCACTAATTATTTTGGTGACAACTTCCGGCACTGTGATCATAAAAGTCAAGTTCTCCTCACTAGTAATAATAACTAAATGTTAAAAAAATAACAAAAATGCTGGTTTTATCACAAATATACAAAACTTTTCTTACTTTGCTAGGTTGTTGGTAGTATTTTTTTACACGTTGAGTTTTTGCAGGCGATCAACGTGATGGGGGAGTGGGGTGCTGGAAACAGCACCCCATATCATTGAAAGGAGTATCACATGTCATTAGCAATGCAATTGTTCCATAAACAACCAACCTTTGTAGAATCTGTCCAAGCTAACATTAGAATATTGAAGCAACAAGGCTGCATATGTATTCACAGTGTCTACGGTATGAGTAAAGATGATTTTGAAAAAAGCGTTACTTTTCGCAAACTTACCAACATAAATCCTGAACGATATTTCATTGGACCATCACTCTGTGCTGGTAAGATGCGTGGCGTAGGACTTTGGCGTCGACCACTATGCTAGATGCCAAATCTAGTTAATAGGAAAAGAAAGCTTAGGTTCCTTGCCTGAGTGGAAGCCTTTGCTTTGGATATGAATCGCATGTTCTGAGATTATCGTCCCAATTATTTTCGATTGTAATCCATACTTTGTTGAAACGGCCATAACTGCGTTTGGGTCGGGTGTTGCAATCACCATTCCCTGCCCCATGTTCCAAGTACGATAAGCTTCAAGATCAGTAACATCGCCGAATTCCTGTAGGTAGAGCGTCAGTTCATTAGGGCTAAAAGGACTGGATATTCCAGCGCCATACCGACTGTTTTTAAGCATTCTGCCGACTTTCTCCGGCATCCCACCGCCAGTAATGTGAGCTACGCCATGAACTGGTGCGGCTGGTGCAACATTTGGATTCCATCCACCGGTCATTTCGGTAATTGCTTTGCAGTAGATCAGAGAGGGCTTGAGAAGTTCTTGACCAAAAGTCGAGCTAGCGAATGGTTCGTTGTGCCATTGATCACCGTGTTTTTCCTGCAGTACTTTTCGAACTAAAGAAAAGCCATTACAGCGCATTCCAGGTTCGGCCAGTCCCACAAGCGTGTCACCTGGCTGGATCTCGGAACCATTAAACATTCGACTCTGATGGGCGAACCAAACAAGGCTGGCTCCCCAGTTATAACAGAAATCACCATAACCACCGACTCCGTTGCCAATTTGGGCTGTTTCGCCATTGGTGATTACCACTCCAGCAACATTTGCTGCCGCAGCGTATCCGTTTGCTAACTCTTGAATCTCCGGCAAATAATTCTTTTCTGAATTTCCGAGACTGTTTGTCTCAAGGTTGCTCCCAAGCATGACGGCTTCGGCGCCTCGCACAACCGCATCGTCAGCGACCATAGCTACTAGATCATATGCAATCGTATTGTGGATACCCACGCGCTGGGCAAGTTCAGACTTAGTCCCAACAGTATCGAAACCGATATTAGTGTAGGTTCCGATCGGTAGCTGTCCAACATGAACAGCACGGGCACCGGAAAAGTCATCAAACGGAACGACAACCTTACCTAACGTATTTTCTCGGTTGGCCCAGGTCGTTTTTGCTGCTTCATAGAATATTTTTGCAGCCTGCGCTTCAATATCAATATCAACACCACTATCTGCGTATGTAGTCATTACATTTAGTGTAGCAGAAGGTTAGGGTACAGGATAAGTCTCATTGCTTTGTAAACCGGCTTCAGCGCTACCAGTCTTTTAGCATATGAGGGGCAAAGTCTAGTAGTGAGTGGATTACGATGTCGGCGATGCCAAATCTTTTGTCATCTCTAGCATTCGCATCTGGTATGGCGATACATTTCATCTTGGCTGCCTTAGCAGAAATGACTCCATTGGCTGAGTCTTCGAATGCAACGCAGTGCTCTGGTGGTATGCCCAGTTCGTTGGCTGTTTTTAAATAGACAGCAGGATGAGGTTTGCCGTATTCCTCATGGTGAGCGGAGTGTTTGGTCTTAATCTTACTGGCGATTCCAAGTTTGTTTATTACTGCATCGATGAGTTCCATTGGTGAAGAAGATGCTATGGCCATTGGGAGGCCAAGGGATTCACAGACCTTGATGGCCTCATCGACGCCGTCTTTGGCTTCACCCTTTTCGATAATGCATTTAATCACTGTCTCATCAAGCTGATGTGAAATGTCTTCTTGGCTTGGAGACTCCCAAGGGTATCTCTTGTACCAGTGTCGTGTCACTTCATCTGTTCGCAGCCCCATAGTCTGAGATGTCATTTCTACGGTGAGAGGCACGCCTACTTGTCCGTACACTTCAATTTCTGCTTCCTGCCACAGTGGCTCACTATCAATAAGTAGGCCGTCCATATCAAAAATAACTGCTTCAATCATTGCTACAGTCTAGCAAATATAAAAAACCACCAAAATGGTGGAGTTGTAATTTCGTGGTGTGCCCGGGGGGATTCGAACCTCCGGCCTTTGGCTCCGCAAGCCAACGCTCTATCCAGCTGAGCTACGGGCACTCGTTTAAAGAATCCTTGGTGGGGCAGGCCAAGCCTGCCCCTTGTTGTCCACCTAGGTGGACAATCACTGTAAAGTGCTTTCTGCAGGCATGCAGAACAGATGAAAACTATAGATGTAAGGCGTGCAGATTGCAAGTAATGCTCTTTTCCAAACCTGCCTGCCGGCAGCAATCCTTTCTTTTCCAAAGAAACAAATCTATGTACCTTTTGGTGGCAAAAGGTACCGCAAAAGCCACGAACAGGACACACTTCTTTATGATCTCACACCTTCGCCAAGGCTA
>CAZFKV010000016.1:0-15078 GCA_964519575.1 uncultured Candidatus Saccharibacteria bacterium
CTGCTCAATCTGATAGGATTATCTAGCATTACTGTATTGTTTTGTGCACAGACAATTTTGCAATCCAGCGAAGCGAATGCAAAATTAAGAGGAGGAACGACGGTAAGTGTATGACAATAAATTGCTAGCAATTTATTGTCAGGAACTTTAAAGTCGATTCCGACGCGCGGGTGTAGCTCAGTTGTTAGAGCGCTTCCTTGCCAAGGAAGAGGCCGAGAGTTAGAGTCTCTTCACCCGCACCAATTAAAGAATCGGCCAAATGGTCGATTTTTTAATTGGTATCCGTGAGACTCTAACTCTCGGCCTCGAAAAATAGAAAATGCGCCGAGCTGCCCTTAGCGCAAGCTAAGGGCTTAGAGTCTCTTCACCCGCACCAAAATCAAGGCCACCCTTTGGGTGGTTTTATTTTAGTTATTTTATCCCCATAAAAGCACACATTGACTATACCCCTAGGGGGTATTACTATGTATTTATGATTATTGACATTAAACAACGAGCATTGCACAGGGCCAAGATACTTGAAGGTCAAATGCGTGGTATTCAAAAGATGATTGAAAACGAAGATTACTGCATGGATATACTCACGCAAAGCCTCGCCATTCAAAAGTCAATCGGTTCCCTCAATAAATTAATACTTGAAAATCATGTCCGTACCCACGTTAAGGACAATTTCAGCACGGGTTCCGAAAAATCTCAGGAGCAGGCAATTGAAGAACTTCTGGGGCTATACGAGTTATCGAATCTAAGAAGTAAATAAGGAGGAGTTATGAGTAAGGAAAGTATTATGGTCGGAATTATTGGCTTACTTGCTGGAGTGATTTTGGCTGGCACAACTGCGATTATTGCAGTAAATAGTGATAATCATTCGATGATGGATATGATGGGCATGGACAGTGAATATCATCATCGCGAAGAAGCAAAGAGTCACGGCGATATGTCGATGAATCAAATGACAGAAGAACTCGAAGATCTGTCAGGTGATGACTTTGATAAAGCATTCATCGAAATGATGATTGCCCATCACGAGGGCGCAGTTGATATGGCAGAGCTTATTCCATCACGTGCAAAGCATGATGAGATCAAAACACTTGGAAAGGCAATCATATCAGCGCAAACAAAAGAAATTTCAGACATGAAGCAATGGCAGGAAGACTGGAACTATTCATCTGACGAAATGATGCACATGATGCATGGTAATTACTAGAAATGGATCATTCGCACCGCGACCATCAACACACTGAACACCATGAGCACGACCCATCCTCCGCTAAAGCTATGGAGGGTCACGACAAGCATGCTGGTCATTCAGTCGCAATGTTTAAAGATAAGTTCTGGCTGTCGCTGATGCTGACAATTCCTGTGCTTTTGTATTCCGAAATGATACAGCACTGGTTGAACTTCACGCCGCCAGCCTTTTTTGGCTCACCATATGTACCATTTGTATTTAGTACTATTATTTTCTTTTACGGCGGCCTAGTGTTTATTAAGAGTGCAATAGGCGAATTGAAAGCCAAGCTACCAGGTATGATGACACTCATTAGCTTGGCAATTATTACGGCTTACTCATATAGCGTTGCAACTCAGTTTTTGATTGAAGGCGAAGGTTTCTTCTGGGAGCTAGCAACACTAGTAACTATTATGCTACTTGGTCATTGGCTGGAAATGGCATCGGTTGCGAAAGCTGAAAATGCTCTTGATGCTATCTCAAAACTACTACCTGATAAAGCTGACAGGCTTGTAAACGGTAGGCCCACGCAGGTCCTAGTCAGTGAGCTGAAAGTCGGTGACCTTGTGCTGATAAGACCAGGCGCGAGTATACCGATTGACGGTGTAATAACAGACGGCATTTCCTCTGTTGACGAAGCAGCTATCACTGGCGAAAGTAAGCCAGTAGGTAAAACCGTCAATGATGAAGTGGTGGCGGGAACTGTAAATCAAGATGGTTCGCTAACAGTAAAAGTAACTAAACTCGGCGAGGATACTGCGCTTGCAGGAATTATGAGGCTTGTAGCTGAAGCTCAAAGCTCAAAATCCAATGTTCAGGTTTTGGCAGACAAAGCTGCTTTTTATCTAACAATCACAGCAATCGCTACGGCCATTGCTACTTTTATTTTCTGGCTTGTAGCCAAAGATTCGAGCTTCGCACTAGAGCGATCAGTAACGGTGCTTATCATCGCTTGTCCACACGCTCTCGGCTTGGCAATTCCCTTGGTGGTGTCAATCTCTACTGCACTATCAGCAAAGAACGGTTTGCTCGTCCGAAAACGTCTTGCCCTTGAAGCAGCACACAAGTTGGACTGGGTGCTGTTTGATAAAACAGGTACACTCACTAAAGGCGAACACGGCGTAACAAATATATGGGCTACAAAAGGTTACACAGAGGAAGATATCCTGCATTTCACTGCCAGCCTTGAGCAGAACAGCGAACACATTGTCGGTAAAGGCATTGTGCGAAAAGCCGAAGAACAGCACATTCATCTTGATGAAGTTGCTAACTTCAAAGCTTTGCCTGGTTTAGGAGTGCAAGGCACCCTGCATGGTACTGAGGTGTATATTGCGGCCAGCTCTCGCTACATAGAAGAGAACAGGCTATCTGTTCCAGTCGATATTGCCAAATCGGTAAAACAAGCTGCTAAAGAGGGTAACACCGAGGTTTACCTAGTGACCAATAAAAAGGTTATTGGTGCGTTGGTATTAGCTGATATTGTCCGTAATCAATCCAAAAAAGCTATTAATGCTATTAAAGAGTTGGGGATAAAGACAGCGATGATAACTGGCGATTCAAACGAGGTTGCTTCATTTGTATCAAATCAACTTGGATTAGACCAGTATTTTGCAGAGATTAGACCAGAAGATAAGGCATCAATAGTCAAAGACTTACAGAAAAACGGGCAGAAAGTAGCGATGGTTGGCGACGGTATAAACGATGCGCCTGCTCTTACCCAAGCCGATATTGGCATCGCCATTGGTGCTGGTACGGATGTAGCCATAAAATCAGCAGATATTATTCTAGTAAAAAGTGACCCTCAAGACGTAGTAAAGGTAATCAACCTTTCTAAGAGAACCTACAGCAAGATGGTTCAGAACCTAGTATGGGCTACCGGTTATAACATATTCGCAATACCCTTAGCAGCTGGTGTTCTCTACGGTGCTGGTATTGTACTATCTCCTGCGCTCGGTGCAGTTCTTATGTCTGCTTCAACCGTAATCGTGGCATTCAATGCACAGCTCCTAAGACGTATTAATCTAGCAAGCTAGCACCATTCGTAATGTTGACACTAGACATGGTTGCTCCGCAATCAGCTAACTGGTTCAAGAAGGCGTTTTGCCAAGACGGTCCACGACCAGTGAGTTTCAGCAACCGACCTGCAAGCAGATTTGATGGCTTTACGCTCCATAGGAGATATCGCAAGTAACTCAGCTAACTTACTACGGAGGCTATTCACATCACCAGGCTCAAAAACAGTCAAAGGACGGAGGTGCTCTGGATATTCTTTCTGAAGTTCTGCGGCGACTTCAGCTAGTCCTGAATGTCGAGCGAGAAGAGGAGGGCAACCGCTTGCAGCAGCCTCTGCGGCAACCATACCGAAGGCTTCCGGAAAAATTGATGGCACTACAGCTACCTCAGCTAATGGTAGCAAATTCACTAAGTGTCTATGCTCCAAGAATCCGGTAAAGAGTACCTTGTCCTTCGGAAGCGTCAAAGCGAGTTGCTCCAGTTTACCCCGATAGTCTCCAAATCCGACAATAATCACCCTGGCATCCAGGGAGCGTAGTGCTTCTAGAAGCAAGTGCACACCTTTATTCTTGATCAGTTTACCGAAGTAAATAATCGTTGGTCGATCCACTGCGAAAAAATCAGCAAATTTTTTAGCATTTCCTTCGTCGGGCAGTCGTTCATCATAATTTCCAGGATTCAGCGGGTCTTGCTTTGATTCTTCTAAGAGTTGTTGTAGCGCTTCGTCGCGATCCTTAATTACGAATTCATTGATGTTCACGCCTGGCGGAACTTCGGAGACATGTTGGATGTTTCCGATAACTTCAGCCAGAACATTACGGACATGTCTTGAGCCGACATAGACTGCTTCAGCCGAAAGAAGTGATTCTTGGGCGAATTTAATTAGCTCTGGCTTTTCGCGAATCGAATATTCTAGCTCAGAGCCATGAACCTTAACACGAAACGGACTGCCAGTAGCAGCACCGATGGCACCGCCCATGAGTGCATGGTTGGTGAATATAAGATCTGCTGGAAGTAGATTGCTCATAGCTTGAACATTCGCTTCTACATACTGCATTAATTCTTTTTGGGTAAAATCTTGAAGTAACTTTGATTTAAGTCCAGGATAATTATCCAGAACGAAAACTGGCAGTAGATCATTAGGCAGTTTAGGTTTTATGACGGTAGCGCTACCCAAATCAAAATGCTCGGGATTTGGATCCTGGCAAAAAAGAGTTACCTCATGACCTGCTTGGCTCCACTCACGCGACAATGCACGTGAGTATACGTTTGATCCAGTACCGCCCAGAAAGTAGCCGTGCCATAGAAGAATTCTCAAATTACTTTACTCCGTTCATTTTCTAATTTTAACACTAAAAGAATATTCCTCGGTCTGAGACACTCATCATAATCTCTTATCCATTTCGCTCTCACGGTAGGGCTTGTAACACTTAAAGCAGTGGTATGCATTGCAAAATCCTTACCCTCCAACCGTCTAAACGCCCATTGGTGTAAAATAACGGTATGACCAGAACAACTATTTCATCAGGTACTGTCCACAAAATGTCAGCCGATCTAGAAAAGGGATTACGGCAGTCAAAGAAGGCTCTTGAATTATGGGAAGACATTACTCAATTAGCACGTAATGAGTTTATCTGCTGGGTAGAAGACACCAATAACCCTGAGACTCGTGCTCGTCGCATCAAACGAACGCGCGAGGAATTGCTCGAGGGCAACCGCCGTCCATGTTGCTGGGTTGGTTGCATACACAGAACCGACAAGGCAATGAACTCCACACAAAAATGGATTGTTGCAGGTAAACCAAAATCATGAAGGCTTCAGAACAAAGAACGCTAAAACAAAGCCTACTGTTGCTACTAGCTGTAACTGTTGCAGTGCTATTTATCCCACTCGTTGCAACGATAATGACACCAGACTTTAACTGGGGAATCGAGGATTTTCTTTTCGCCGGTTTAATGATATTTAATGCCGGTTTTATATACGAGCGTGGTATCAGGAATATTACAAACAATATACATCGGGCTATCGCTGCAATCTTTCTGATAGTATTTATCGCCTTGATATGGGTTGAAGCGGCAGTAGGAATATTTAATTAAAGGAGAGTTAATATGGCTATGTGTCCTTTTTGTAACAAACCAATCGATCTTAAGCCAGGCAAGAACAAATGCTTCTATTGCGGCTCTGAAATCAACGGTTAATGTCTGTCACTATAAGGATGGAAGACTTCAATTAAGGCAGTTGGTAGTTTACTGACATTCCCATTCAATGCAGAGTTATTTCATAAGAGGTAAATTCCAGCCAAACCGAAAACACACAAGCTATATATAGACTTGTATTTTTCTGTATAATATTAGCATTGAAACATATTAAAAAATCACCATCTACTATAATCAAGAGCGCATTACTACTGTTTGCATTTTATGGAGCTCTTTGGTTTGTATTGACATTAATTACTGTTCTTCAAACACCAATACCGGAAACAAATAATTATCAACTACAGAATAATCTCCAAAGCCAGACTGAATTAGCTATAGATAATCGCCAGTCTGTACAGAAGCTGCAAGCTGAATGTCCCTATACACAGAAGGTCAATTGGGAAATACCAGTTTTTATGTATCACCATATTCAAGATAATGTAGATCCTTCCAATGAATCTGCAATGTTGCATTCTGTCGAAATAGCTAACTTCAGGAATCAACTGGATACGATAAGTAATCGTGGATACACACCAGTTACTTTTTATCATTTGGCCGCTAATTGTTTGCCAGAAAAACCAATTATCATCACTCTTGATGATGGTTTCCTAGACGCTTTTAATGGGGCATTCCCGGCCCTGGTTGAACGAAATATGGTGGCTACTTTTTATATCTCAAGTAATTCGATAGGTAACCCTGCTTATATGGACTGGAACCAGGTTAACCAGCTTGTAGAGGCTGGAATGGAAATTGGCAGTCATACGTTAAATCATGCTAATTTAAAGATTATCTCACCTGAATTACAACGAACGGAAATTCTTGATTCGATAGCCGCTATCGAAATCCAAACTGGAAGGGATGTAATAAGCTTCGCCTATCCATACGGGGAAAACAACAGCCCCACACTTCCACCCTTGCTGACAGAGGGAGGGATAAAATATGCAGTTATTATATGGCATGTGAATGCAAATAATAATCGAAATCCAATGTTAACACCAAGATATTTGATTGATGATACAACGGACATTAACCAAATACTAAAATGACACTTTAATTACATTTATCACAGTATCTCATCTTTCTATGATATTGTATGAACAAAGTGTCAAGTGAAATACATCCATTTTATGAGAATCTTGATGCTGCACTTAGTGGGACTGAAGCACCTAGAGAAATTACCGACCAGTTAGCTTTGGTAGGCGTTAACTACCTTGGTTTTGATAATGTTATTAGAGCTGGGCAGCTGGTGGTCGCCAGTGTTCTGACAGAAGAAGTCCAGGAGATTTTTGACAAAATTCTGGTTGCTGAATTTCCCATAGAATCAATAATACCGATTGTTGCATATGACTGGGATGACCATGCCTCAATAGCTGCCAATAATACATCAGGATTTAATTATCGCTTAGTACCCGGTGGAGACGGCGAAGTATGGTCAATGCATTCGTTTGGTAGAGCAATAGATATCAACCCTAGTTTAAATCCATACCAATATCCTGAGCGAATTGACACGGATAGTAGGTATGAATATCAACCATATAATCCTAGCGGACAGGGTGTAATTAGCACCGAGAGTCCAGTGGTTCAGATCTTTGATGATCAAGGTTGGGAATGGGGTGGCTTATGGGAGGAAGGTCCTGATTACCAGCATTTTGAGAAGCGCTTATTAGCTAAATTATAAGTCATTCACCATTAATGCTTATCGTCAGATCTGCTCCTGTGTTTGCCATTAATTATCCAAAGATATACCAGTTGAGCCACGACTATCAGTCCAATGATAGGGGCGTTAAAGTCTAATATAGCTTCGCCAAGCTGATTTTGGCCGGCAATATCTTGAATTGATTCCGGAAGTATTGGTAGGAGAAATACAGCTAAAACTAGTCCAGTAATGATCAGTGGGACGATATGAAGCAGTAGCTTGCCTCCTTGAATGGTCTTATGAAGAAAAAACGCCGTGAGTATAATCGGGGCTATTAGTATAATTGGATCAAGTATCTTGGCCGCGTTACCAATCCCAAAATAATCCGTCTCGTGACCGAAGTAGCGGGCTAGCAATTCCCCTGCCATTAGAGCAAAAAATAGGTGAGGTGCACCGACTTTCCAAACCAATCCTACTACTAAGGGGAATGCTATGATAATACCGATTAATACTAGCGAAATCATGAAGATATATTACCATGAGCTTTATTATAATTATTGAAGTTAGGTAAATTATGAAGGGTCATAGCGTAAACGTGGCTCGATGAAGAAGCAATTGTTTCATTTAGAATCGATTAAGCGTAGCCTGTTAATATGAGCGGAATCAAAAAAGTAGCAGTAGGTTTCTTTGGTATCTGCCTGGTTATATCATTACAAGCATTGATTGTCGCACTGGCAGTTGTTCCCAGTATAACTGACAGGGAAGCAATAAAAGATATTGCAACTAGTGAAGTTGGTTACAAAGCGTTCATTGCGACCATCAAGAGTGTTGATGTTGATCAGTTTGAACCAACAACCGATATTTCCGATGCAGATCGAGCTCAGTTTAATGCTGACAAATCCACTCTGCTTGGTAAAATTGACAGCCTTGTGCCGTACGATAAATACCAGCAAATGACATCGCAAACAACAGACGGAATGTACGATTGGTTCGAAGGCAAAACCCAGAAGCCTCAGTTTGAAATCGTGCTTGCTAAGGACCGAAATGACACAGTTAAACTACTAGAGCCAGTATTCATCGAACGATTCAATGCGCTTCCTGAATGCCCGGCTGGGTATCAAATCTTAGCTGATTTCAGCCCCTTAAGCACGGAATGTCGACCCTCAGGCGTCAGTGACCAAGATGTTGTGAAGTATTTGCAGGAAAGTGCGGTTGATCCTGACTTCGATGATCTATTTTCGGATATTACTATCAGCTCAGATAGCTTAGAGATTAGCCAGGATCAGACGCAATTTGTTCAACGAAGTTATGCGATCGTAAAGTACATTCCGTACATTTTAATGTTTAGCATATTGATATGCGGTTTGATAATCGGCTTAGTTTTAAGAAATCTTGCCAGTATTCTAAAAACATTCGGTATTACGTCAATTATTGCTGGTCTGCCGATCTTTTTATCCTCATTATTCATGCATTTCTTTCAGCAATTATCTATAGGATCATTATTCGGACTAATCACTGGCTACACAGCTTTAGCGGGCTTTATTAATTCTGTGCTGGCAATCGTCGTTGATCGTCATTTGATTTATAGCGGTGTGCTTAGCGTCATAGGAATAATATTATTAATTGTTTCAAAGGTTATTAAAAAACAGCAAAATCAACAACCGCTTCAACTAGCCAGTGATCAAGAAGTCTTGTTGAGTAACCAAAATATCAATACTCCAGTATAATGACTGACATGGTGCGTTGGCCAGATTAGTGTCAAGACATAGATTTGACCTAAATAGCGAACTGAAACAATTACTTATCAGTGAGCGTTGAAGTGTAACTTTGAGGTCAACAAAACCATTCATGGTGCGTTGGCCGAGAAGTTAGGCACAGGTCTGCAAAACCTGTTAGATGGGAGCGTTACCCATACGCACCTCCACGTCGAAGCTCAGCTTTGATTTGGAGCTCGGCAATTTGTTAAACCAAGCTTTAGCTGTTTAACAAATTGGGAGGAGGAATCACGGTAAGTCGTAGACTTTAACATGTAGATGTTGAAGCGTAAGCTGAGAGTGGATTCCGACGAGGGCGAGTGGTGGAATTGGTATACACAGCAGACTTAAAATCTGTGCCTTATGGCATGCGGGTTCGACCCCCGCCTCGCCCACCAAATAAAATCCAGCCACGACAGCATCTGAGTGGTTATGTCACTAGTGCTTATGGTAATCTTTGGTTAACTATTAATACCGAGTAATCTTTTGATTGATAATAAACTAAACAATCCTGATTCAAATGATGATCAATCTGGTCTGCCATCGACCACGCCCCAAGTTGCGCAGGAGATTCAAAAACCCGCCCAACTCGGCGTTGTAAATGGAAATATTAGTCAAGCAAACAGTCAAAATCCACCAGACTTAGAATCTGTTATGCCTGATTCTGGTAAACCTAAATCAAAGCTCATACTGATTCTGATGATAGCATTGCTGTCCGTTGTGGTGATAGGGCTAGTTGGCGGTGGGTGGTTATGGCGTTACCACTATAGCGACGATGCAATATTTTCCGATATGCTAGACAATAATCTTCAGCAAAACACAGTAGTATTTAACTTCATTTCAAAAATTGATTCGAAAAACAGCTATCGAATTGGAATTTCAGCTGATCTCGTGGGCATGGAAAGCGCCCTAGAAGGTGAGCTGAAAACTAACTTTACTCAGGGAGAAGATAATATTTTCTTAAAAACTGAGTTGCGTGAGGTAGGCGGAAAAGGCTACTTTAATATAAAGAGCCTTCAAATCGAAGATGCCGACGAATCAACTCAGGCTGAATTTCAGGAGTCGATTAGTAGTGTCACCAACAAATGGGTAATCTCAAATAGTAAAAAGACGTCACCTAAGTTAGATGATAATTATGGATTTGTTTCACCTTGGACAATTCATGCCAACGAAAGAAATCCATTCACCCGTTATGTGTTAGTTAGAAATATTAAGAACAGCAGATTATTTCAGGTAAAAACTGATAAGAAACTAACTAGCTCAAAGACAGTAGTGTTCGATGTGGCAACCAGTCGACAGGCTTATGAAAGATTCCTGAATGATAAAAATGTTGCCAAACTGTTAGCGGAGCAAATAAATCCTTTTGATTCGCTTAATCAGAATAGTCTAGATATGCACTACTATGTCGATCGTGAAACTCGCTTATTAAGGAAAATAGTCATTAATGAGATATCCGACCCTCTAAATCTGGGCGAATCGTTAACTAGCTCGCTCGCAGATGACTCACTTAAGGCTAAAGTGAAACTCACTATATCCTTCAAATACGATAAATATATTAAGGTAGAAACGCCTCTGCTTCCCATACCTGAGTCAACATTAGGGATATAGACATAATTGGTTTGAAATCTAGCTTTGCACTGTTAGATTGAGTTATGTATGATTACTGACAGAACTATGATGCTAAAGGTTACACAGTCATGAGCGATAAGGTTGCAAGTTATTTACAGCAGCATCTCGTCGGAGAAGTTACACATGCTAAAGAAGTGCGTGATTTCTTTTCGACAGATGGTTCTGTATTTAGTGTTATGCCTCGACTTGTTGTATATCCAAAGAATACGACTGATGTACGTAAGGTCGCACGATTTGCTTGGCAACTAGCCGAACGAAAGACTCCAGTTACTATTACGCCGAGGGGACTCGGTAGTGATCAAGGTGGTGCGGCAATTGGACCCGGGATCTCTATGGTTTTCCCCGCGCACATGAACCGCGTACTTCAGCTAGATAAAGATTCCGTAACAGTTCAACCAGGCGAAAATTATCAGTCATTGCAGAAGATGCTTCATACACATCATCGATTCCTACCTCCATATCCAAGTAGCATTGCATTCTCAACTATAGGTGGTGCGGTAGCTAATAATGCCGCAGGCGAAAAGACTTTGAAGTACGGAGCTACTCGTGAATACGTTAAGAAACTGCAAGTAGTTCTTGCCAATGGCGAATTAATCGAAACTGGAAGACTTAGTAAACGTGACGTCAACAGGAAAATGGGTGAGACCACTTTCGAGGCAGAAATATATAGACAACTCGATGCATTACTCGAGGAAAATAGTGAAATAATAAAGAAATCAAAATTGAATGTAAGCAAGAACTCAGCTGGTTATGATCTGATTGATGTTCGCCGTAAAGACGGATCTATTGATTTAACTCCGTTAATTGTTGGCAGCCAAGGTACCCTAGGTATCGTTACTCAAATCCAACTTAAGACTGAAGCCTACAGTCCACAAACTAGCTTGATCGCGGCTCATTTTGATAGCTTGGATGATGCAAATATTGCCGTTCAGAGTTTAGTAAGCTTGAATCCCTCAGCGCTTGAAATCGTAGATAGTCATCTACTAAAGCTTGTACAAGAAGATAACCCTAATCGACTCAAAGGAATTGTCGATGAACCATATCCAGCCATAATATTGTTAATAGAATTTGATGATACCAAAGATTTAGTGCGCAAACGAAAAACCAAAAAGGCAGTTAAAATTGTTGGAAATACGGCGAGAGAGTATAAAATCGCAACTGAAGTTCATGAACGCGAATTATTATGGAAAATACGTCACAGTGCTGCCGCGGTAATGTGGCACACCAAAGGAACGGCAAAAGCCCTACCAATAATCGAAGATGGAATTGTACCAAACGACAAATTTGTCGCTTACATTAAACATATTTATGCGATGTACCAGAAGTTTGGTCTAGACGCTGCAATATGGGGCCATGCCGGTAATAGCAATCTACATATGCAGCCATTTTTGGATTTGAGCAAGACAGGTGACAGACAGAAGGTTTTTCAAATAATGGATGAATACTATAACGAAGTTATAAAAATGGGCGGAAGTACAGCAGGGGAGCATAGCGACGGCAGATTACGCGCGCCTTATCTACCAAAACTTCTAGGAGAAGAGATGTATGGGGTCTTGCGTAAAGTAAAACATATTTTTGATCCATACGATGTATTGAACGCTGGAGTTAAGATTGATGTAGAACGGGATGATTTGATCAAAGCGCTCAGGCATGAATACTCAATGTCACATCTGGGCCATCATTTACCAAGAACGCACTGAGTAAGATTCTAGTTACGTGGTTAAGCCAAACGAAAATCCTAAAGTCAAAGGCACAGTCCATTTACTCAACCAATCACTACAATTAATGGTTGTCATGGTTGTTGTGGGATTGTTAGTTGCCAGTATAGTTGATTTTCCCATAGGTTTAATCATTACAGGGGTTGCTGTAAGTGCAATAGGTGGTTCAATCATTGGCTTTCGTCACCTTATCTGGGATTCTTATAATGAAGGATACTCCAAGAAATCAATAAAACCTTTCAAGTTTCTATTTTCACCGTCAATTTGGTCCTATCGAATCAATGTCTTTATTATTTGGCCGATTTCAGTATTGCTAGGGATCGTTCTAATAGTTAGTGGTGCCTTTAGTAGGCTGTAGACATTATGCTATTGTTTAACTAACAGATTAAATCAAAGGAAATAAATATGGATCCAAACAAAGAAGATAATGCCGTATCTAAGGGTGACCCAAATCTAGAAGCTGGATCGCCAACACCTCAGCAACCAATCCCGACTACGCCAACACCTCAGCAACCAATCTCTCAGCAGGCAATCCCGACTCAGCCAAGCCCTTCGATCGCACAGCCCAATCTAGATAATCAGATCCTGCCCAATTCACTAGCACAGCCGCAACCGAAAAAATCTAGCAGTAAAAAGATTGTTACTATCATAATTGCTGTCATCGCTATCTTGCTACTTTCTGGGGGGAGCATCATGTTTGTCGCAATGCGTACACTCCAAGACAAGGCAAGTAACGCCTATGAAAAGAACAAAACCAACCAGAAGGAAGACGAGACAGAAGAGGCGTCGAATTTCGAACAGTCTGTTAGTGCTGAGTATTTGACGGATTTTGATGAGGTCTGTAAGAAAGTGGCCACAGTTAGTAATTCGAAATCATACAGCAAAGGGGATTTACCAAACGTAGTAGTTCTCAAGCAGAGTGCAGTTTCAGACTTGTTCACGACTATGTCACAAACCTTCAAAGATGCTTCGATCAAAGCAGCGGACTACAAGGTACCGACTGATGTTCAATTAGTAGCCTGTCTAACTGTCGATGAGACAAATGACGTGGCAGGTGTGTGTGAGGCTGAGCAGAACGGTAAGAAAGTCTCGCTCAAGAAAACAGCAGTTACTTATAAGCTCGAGGTATTTGAAGCCAAGACAGGCAAGAAGTTGGGAAATGGGGCGGTCGACGGTCCAATAACAGATTGCCCACTATTAGTTTATTATGATCAAAGTGATCCACGAGTATATGGTGAACCAGATTCAGTTAAGTTAGAATCAGCTCTTTTAAGCATTATTAATTGATGTAGGGCCGTGTATTAGCTAGAATATTTAGACTACTCGCGTGCGCGGGTGGCGGAATTGGTAGACGCGTCAGCTTGAGGGGCTGGTGAGACCTAGTCTCGTGGAGGTTCAAGTCCTCTCTCGCGCACCAGAATTAGAAAGCTCCCTTTTAAGGGAGTCTTTTAATTCTGGTGCCGTGAAGAAAGTGCCATGGCACTTTCGTGACGACTTGAAAAGGCGGAGCCTAGTGGAGCCATTCAGCGACACGGCGAGTCATGCCGAGAACCAAAATGCAACGCATTTTGAGTTATGGGCAAGTCCTCTCTCGCGCACCAAATTCATAAGACTTACTCTAGGTCTTGAATGATTATCGTTTCTTTCCGAGTAAAGGATTGACGGCTAGGGCGAATAGTAGAGCAGCGAAAACGGCAAAACCACACAGTATCGATGGAATAGCCATTACGGTATATGGCAAAATAACATTAATGATAAATGTTGGAACAATAAATACTAAATAACTCGTGATAATGAGATACAAGGCACGACGACGATTACCTTTAACTGCCTTAGCCCAAATGTAGGCAGCATAAATTCCGCCGAGTAATAATCCGTAATAGTAAACCGTGTAGGCGATAATACTGAAGTTATTAGGATGTGCATACTTGAATATTACATAATTGCCATTGCAAACTGGAGATAATTCTCTGATTGGCGTTATTAGTATTACCACCACAAAAAACGTTGCCATTAGCCAGGCTAAAAGATTGTAAGTCTGTGTTAACTTCTTGCTAGCAACGGTATGAATTAGACTAACTCCTAATGCTGGCAGAAGAGTTATGGTTACAAAACCGGCTTTAGACCAAAATAATGCTTGATTTCCCCCACACACTTGATACTCAGCAAGTTGAAATAGACCAAGTAATATCAGAATTAAAACAATGATTGTTGTTGATTTATGTAACTTATATCGAAATAAAACATACATCGCTAAGCCGAATTCAATTAGTAGCGTCAGGATCATTACCGGTGGCGAAAAGCAGGCTAGGGTTGTTGAGCCAGGTTGGTTTCTTAGAAACATCATCTCATCATAAGTCCAGCGTTCGTAATTTACTAGTGTTTAATGGATATATTCCAATTATGTAATACTAGTATTTATTATGCGTCTCGATTTCTTTTGGAGTAAGCGTCCATATCTTGATTTGAATTAATCAAGGATTCATTATTAGAAGAATAGTTTATGTAAAATGCAAGCACTGCCAATCGCAATTACAGTAAAATAGTTTTGCTAAATAGATTTTCAGTCCTTTTAATCCCCGTACTGGAGATTTTGAAGGTTACGTGTCGTATTAGCATAGTCAATGTGATTAGTTTTGCTATCGGTGTGACCTCAGGTCATATGATCCTAAATATGTTGCTCTACGTTTCACAAACTAAGACCATAAAACTAATTAAGAATCCGATTTTTGCAGTACTGGGTAGTATTGCCTTCGTTATTCTTGGCACATGGGGTCAAAGAGAAGTAATCGCCCTCGTCCAGCATATGTTTGTTTAATTACAAGCTTGACAAAGCTTATGCTTTAAGGTATATTGTTAATGTAGATTTTCCCCACAGAATTAAGACACCTGTGGGGTTTTTGATTTT
>CAZFKV010000017.1:0-14746 GCA_964519575.1 uncultured Candidatus Saccharibacteria bacterium
AAGAACGCTACAAAGATAGTGAAGAAATGGTCAAAACCTTAGATACTCCTGAAGCCCGCCGTGACATCGCCAATCAAATCCTGACCGAAAAAACCATCGACCACCTAGTCAACAAAGTTAAGTAACAATTACGTTATTGACATGATATTGCGCTGAGCGCATCATTGCATTGTGAGTAGACTTAGACCTAAATCTTTTAACAGATCTCTACATGAAGATTTTATAGCCGTTCAAGAGAGTTTTGATCAAGCTTATCTTAGAAATCAGAAACTCGACAAGCTTGAAAGAAAGAAGGGACCGCTAGCAAAAATTGGCAAACTGTTGACTAGAGGGCTAGATGCAGAAAGCAGGTCACTTTTAGCGACGGGAAACGATCGTGATTTATGGCGAAGAGTTCTTTTGACGAAGGGTAACACTTTTGAACTGGAAGGGACTCGAGTTGTTGATCATATTACAAAAAAACTAGGATACGAAGTCGATTCTGGGTTCGTCATGCAAATAGATAATGAAAATGGCGTGAAGCCTGTACTGATGCCTCATAAGCTTCGTGAGCATTATAGAAACATGGCATTAAATCCGAAGAATAACTTGAATCCTGAAATATTTGGTGCTCCAGAAGTGTATGTTGGCTTTACATCATTTATTGGTGAAGAACAAGAAGGAGCCCAAGATAATAATTTTGTAAAAGTGGAATTCTACACGATGAAACACTGTGGCTATTCAGAAGAAATGAATCGTCCCGAAGTCTTGTCTTACGACAGAGAGTCATTTGAAGCTTTAGAAGTTGAAGAGCAAATGCTTATCGCTGCCACGCCTGGGGCAATTGCCGCAGAGTTAGAGTTCGGCCGACATGCGACTGGCTACTCAAGAGAAAGACAAGAAATTTATCAAGAAGAACGCTAAAGTTTTCGTATTAAAAGTGCTAATTAGCTACAACTCAAGGCTAAATCAACATACATCATTTTCCTCGGCACTGAAGTAAATGAACTTCTTTTGCTTGACGTTTGGGACGCTAAGGTGTTTTATGCGTAAATGAGAGTACGGCAATCACCTGAAGTCACCCAAGAAGGATTTGATAGATTGGCAACCTTCTCAACACAGTTAGAAGAGAGATTCTTAGAGCTATTACCAACTTGTTTGTTTCCGATCGATCAAGAGGCATTTACAGCACTAGGCTATGCGTGGGTAAGATTTTTTCAGGAAAAGCAAGCCGTACAAGTAAGAGCACATCAGGCAATTGAGGCAAATGAAACACATAAGGTTCCTAATCTATTTTTAAATCACCTTGGGGCATTTGGTAGAGATGGAGAATGGCCAGAAGGTTTTCCAGTATGAACATCCATATGATACAGAGGGAATATTTACCTAGAAACTAGCACTCTTGCATTGTGAGTGCTAAATATCTACAATTAGACGCATGAATGACATACGAGACAATATCCTTATCCCAACAGTTATTGAACAGACTCATCTAGGTGAACGGGCCTATGACATATATTCAAGACTCCTTAAGGAACGGATTATTTTCCTCGGGACGGAAGTAAACCATCAGACTGCAAACCTCATTATTGCCCAACTCCTCTTTCTGGCTCATGAAGATCCGAAGAAAGACATTCAGCTCTACATAAATAGTCCGGGCGGAAGTGTCTATGATGGGCTGGCGATTCTGGATACTATGGATTTCATTAAACCTGACGTTTCGACAATTGCAGTCGGCCTCAGTGCCAGCATGGGCGCAGTCCTGCTCGCAGCAGGTAAGAAAGGCAAACGATACGCATTGCCACATAGCAAAATCATGATTCATCAGCCAAGCAGTGGCTACAAAGGAACTGCTAGTGATATAGAAATAGATGCTCAGGAAACGCTAGGTATCAAGAAGCTACTGGAGGAAATGATGGCGAAATACACAGGCAAGTCGACTAAAATTATCAATAAAGACATGGACCGCGATAAATATCTGACAGCCGAGGAATCAAAAGCCTATGGAATTATCGATGACGTTATAAAAAAATCATCTGTTCTTTCAACAAAATAACAACTTTTCTTATTCCAAACAGTCTCTCTACTTTTGCCAAAGTAGCAAATGTCTATGACACTTTTGGTGGCAAAAGTATCTCAAAAGCCACGAACAGGACACACCTCTTTATGATTTCATTGTGAAGATACACAATGGCTTCAACAACTCGTCAGCTAATCGCTTCCTCAAACAAGTCTCATCCTTATATTGTGTATTTCACACTCTTTTCATCAGGAAGTGCTTTATGTTCGATCTCCATTCGGTATCAGCTTCGCTGATGATAGATAATACTTGGCCGCTAAAGGGTCTGGGCCTCAGGAATACTTCCTGATGAGTGAATGTCAGTCAAACAACTCTAGGAGCAAGGACTAGCCCATAAGGGCCGACCAAAGGGAGTCGTCCTTGATCGTTGTTTTATCTGACAATGAGGTCATAAAGAAGTATGACAGCCCAGTGGTTTGCGCCACTTTGAAGCAAAAGTGGTATTACTTTGTTTCTTTGGAAAAGAAAGGACTTATTGCCGGTATGCAGATGCAAAAGAGTATTTAATTAAAATTAAAAAAGTATTTGACAGAATCACATTCTATGTCGCATACTGACTAGCTAATAAGCAGTAGAGCGGTCTTTTAATGTATGGCTCCAAAAGACATGCTCGAGAATGCGAATTATTGACCGATGAGTTTAGGGCCCGAATTCATCTGTTATCAATAATAATCTTACTAACTTTTTACAAGGAGTAATCAAATATATGCCAGCTGCAACTCAAGCTCGCAAGTTCTTTACAAAATCTAAAAAGGCAATTGACATTCCAGATTTAATTGAGCATCAGCATGCCTCATGGAAATGGTTTGTGGAAGAGGGTTTGGGCGAAATCTTTGCTGAAGTTAATCCAGTCGAAGACTACACAGGCGAGAAATTAGAAATTAGATTCAAGGATTATCATTTCGAAGATCCAAAAATGAACGATATCGAAGCTCGGGAGAACAACGTCAGCTACGAAGCGCCACTGAAGGCAAAAATTGAATTGACCAACAAAGTAACCGGTGAAGTCAAAGAGCAGGAGATTTACCTAGGTGATTACCCATGGATGACTGACCGCGGGACATTTGTTATTAATGGTGCTGAACGGGTGGTTGTAAGCCAGTTGATTAGAAGTGCTGGTGTTTTCTTTACTTCCGAACAATCCGGTGGACGCAACCTGTACGGAGCAAAAGTTATTCCTGGTCGCGGTGCGTGGCTCGAATTTGAGACAGCGCCAAGTGGTGCAATCTTTGTCAAAATTGATCGAAGACGAAAAATTCCAGTGACAGCATTGCTCCGTGCCATGGGCTACCCGACTAACAAGGAAATTAAGAGCTTATTCGAACATGTTGATCAGGGTGAAGTTAGTCAGATAGATGCAACCTTAGAGAAAGACCCTTCAAAAGGTACTAGTGATGCGTTAATTGAGGTTTACCGTCGCTTGCGACCTGGTGACCTAGCGACAGTAGAAAACGCAAAAACCCTTATTGAAAGTATGTTCTTTAACTATAAACGTTTTGATTTTAGTCGAGTAGGTCGCTACAAGATAAATAAGCGCCTCGATCTTGATGTTACAAACACGATTGAAAACAGAGTTATGAGACGAGAAGATCTCGTGGCGATTATTGCTGAAATAGTTCGTCTAAATATTACTCAAGAACCCGCAGATGATATCGATTCTCTTGCCAATCGTCGAGTTAAGCTGGTCGGCGAATTAGTTCAACGTCAATTCAGAATTGGTCTACTCAGAATGGAGCGAAACGCCAAAGACCGAATGAGTATGAGTGAAATCGAAACAGTTACTCCTGGACAACTAATCAACGCTCGTCCAATTGTTGCTGCCGTCCGCGAATTCTTCGCTAGCTCTCAGCTTTCTCAGTTCATGGACCAGATTAATCCTCTGAGTGAGCTTGCTCACAAACGACGCTTGAGCTCAATGGGTCCAGGTGGTCTAAGTCGCGAACGAGCAGGATTTGAAGTCAGAGATGCTCACGCTACTCATTACGGTCGTATCTGTACTGTTGAAACGCCAGAAGGTGCCAATATTGGACTAGTTCTAAACCTAGCCCAACATGCACGTATAAATGATTACGGGTTTATCGAAACTCCATACATAAAAGTTCTAAGTGCTGTTAGCGCCAAGGATGCTGTTGGACATATAGCTAGTGCTGATATTTCCGACGATAAAGGTAAGGTTGTCGTGGCAAAAGGCAAGACAATTAGCGCCACAGATGCTAAATCATTGGAAAAAATTGATCGCGCAACTTTCCCTGTTAAAGCTCAAGTAACTAATAAGATTGAGTATCTAGATGCAGCCGATGAGTTGAAGACAGTTATCGCTGGTGCTGGTAATGAAGTTGACGATAAGGGTTACTTTATTGCTGATCGAGTATCAGCTCGAGTTGCAACTGTCGCCGAGGAAACAGAAGCCGATCGTGTGACTCATCTTGACGCATCACATCAACAAATAGTTGGAAGTAGTGCCGGTCTGATTCCATTCCTAGAAAGAAATTATGTATATCGCTCATTGATGGGTGCTAACCAGCAAAGACAAGCTGTACCGCTAGTTCAACCTCAAAGCCCGATTGTTGGAACTGGTGTTGAATCAGTTGTTGCACGAAATTCAGGACAGCTTATCATGGCCGAAGAAGCTGGTGAAGTTATTCGTGCCGAAGCTAATGAAGTTCAAGTTAAATACAAGGATGGGGTAAAGAGCTACTTCCCTGTCCACTTTGTCAGAAGTAACGAAGGTACGAGCATCAACCAGAAAGTAGTGGTCAGTACTGGAGATAAAGTTAAGAAAGACGACATTCTAATTGAGGGTATGTCTATTCAGGACGGTGAGCTTGCTCTAGGAAAAGATGTGCTGGTTGCCTTTATGCCGTGGAAGGGTTACAACTTTGAAGACGCGATAATTATTAGCGAAAAGCTAGTTAAGGACGATACGTTCACATCGATTCATATTGTCGATTACCTGATGGAAGTGCGTGAGACTAAGCTTGGTCCAGAGATTGTCACAAGAGATATTCCGAACGTATCGGAAGAAAGTCTAAGACACCTTGATGATGAGGGAATTGTCCGTATTGGTGCCGAAGTCCGACCAGGAGACATTCTCGTCGGCAAGATTACTCCTAAAGGTGAGCAAGAGCTCAGTTCAGAAGAAAGATTGCTTCGAGCAATATTTGGTGAAAAAGCTAAAGACGTTCGCGATACTAGCTTGCGTATGCCAAACGGTAAGCACGGAAAAGTGGTTGGAGTGAAAATCTTTAGCAAAGAAAACGGACATGATCTTAAAGCCGGAACATTGATGCAAGTCCAAGTATTTGTGGCTCAAATGAGAAAAATCTCGGTTGGTGACAAACTAGGTGGCCGTTACGGAAACAAAGGTGTTATCGCTCGAGTTCTACCTGAAGCAGATATGCCATTCATGGAAGACGGAACACCGGTTGATATTCTCTTGAACCCACTTGGTGTACCAAGTCGTATGAACATCGGTCAGCTGTTCGAAAATCATCTTGGAATGGCCGCAAGAGCACTCGGCATTAAAGTAGCCAGCCCTCCTTTCGAAGGTCTAACTAATGAGAAAATCAAATCCCTCTTGAAGGAAGCAAAACTAGACGAAGATGGCAAGACGCAGTTGTACGATGGACGAAGTGGCGAAGCTTTAAAAGAACGCACAACTGTTGGTCCGATGTACATGATTAAGCTCAACCACATGGTTGCCGATAAGATTCACGCTCGTTCGACAGGTCCATACACTATGGTCACCCAGCAACCACTTGGCGGTAAGGCGCAAAACGGTGGACAGAGATTTGGAGAAATGGAAGTTTGGGCTCTAGAAGCATATGGAGCTGCCAGCACTCTTCAGGAAATGCTAACCATCAAATCAGATGATGTTTACGGTCGTTCGAAGGCATATGAAAGCATTATCAAACAAGAAGTAATCCAAGGTCCGAAAATACCGGAAAGCTTTAATGTCTTGGTAAAAGAATTACAAGGCTTAGGTTTAGAAGTTGACTTGAGGCACGATAAATCAGAAATTGATGCAGAGGAAATCTTGGAAAGTGCCATCGAAGACGCGGCTACCCACCCACCAACAGTTAGTGTTGATGATGATGACAGTGTAATAGATGTAACTACTGATGGAGCTACCGATGAGTTCGAAATTCTTAACGGTAATGTAAAAAGCGCAACTGCATCTGACGATGACTCAGATGACGATTCTGACGATAATTCAAAGGATGATAAGGAAAATGACACAGCTGAAGAGAAAGGAGGCGAGAAATGATTCGTAAAGATTCAGGACGTAGTATTACAGATTTTGATGCGGTACGACTTCTCGTCGCGAGCCCACAAAGAATTCTAGAATGGTCACATGGTGAAGTTCTAAAACCAGAGACTATAAATTACCGTACCCAGAAACCCGAACGAGATGGACTATTTTGTGAAAGGATATTTGGCCCGGTCAAAGACATAAATCCACATGATCCAAAGTACAAGGGAGCAAGGTCTCGAGAAATGGCAAAAGACGACAAGGGCGAAGTAGTTACTCGCTCGGTGGTTCGTCGAGAAAGAATGGGACATATAACTTTGGCTGCACCAGTTGCCCATATTTGGTTCCTACGTGGCACTCCAAGTGCAATTGGTTTGATTTTAAATATGACCGTCAAAAGTCTAGAAAAAATCGTCTACTTTGCAAGCTATATTGTCATGGAAGTAGATACCGAAAAACGTGATCAGTTTCTCAAAGATGCAGAAGCAGAACTAGAAGCTTCTGTAGTTGCAATTAAAATGCGTTATGAAAAACAGGCTGATGTTGAAGGAGCCAAAGTCAAAGAACTAGCCCAACAACAATCAAAAGAATTGCAGGAAGCACAGGAAGTCTTCGAGGAGAAGAAACTTGCTCTTGAAAGTCTAGTAGCTATGAAGCTTATGACCGAAACAGAATATCGCGAACTTCCAGATAGTTACCAGAACATCATCAAAGTTGGAATGGGAGCAACTGCACTGAAGAATTTGCTCTCTGACGTTAACCTAGGTGAACTAATCGATGAGCTTAGCGAAGAAGCTGAAGGTGCAAAGGGTCAAAGACATAAGAAGCTAGTAAAGCGTCTTAAATTACTAGAAGGTATGCACAAAGCGAATATTGAACCATCAAGTCTTGTGGTCACTATTCTGCCAGTCATCCCTCCGGATCTGCGACCAATGGTTCAACTTTCTGGTGGGCGTTTCGCGACAAGTGACCTTAATGATCTATATCGTAGGGTCATAAATCGTAATAATCGTCTTAAGAAATTGATGAACCTAAAAGCGCCAGAGGTTATCTGTCGAAACGAAATGAGAATGCTTCAAGAAGCTGTCGATGCACTGATTGATAACAATAACGCTCGTAGTGGTCGTGCTGTTGCTAGTACTGGTGGTAACCGAAGACGATTGAAGTCCCTAAGCGACATGCTTAAGGGCAAGCAAGGACGATTCCGACAGAACTTGCTTGGAAAGCGAGTTGATTATTCAGGACGATCTGTAATCGTTGCCGGTCCTGAACTGAAGCTTAAAGAATGTGGATTACCGAAAATGATGGCACTTGAATTGTTCAAGCCATTTGTAATCGGACGATTGATTGAACAAGACCTAGCCCACAACATCAAAGCTGCAGCGCGTATGATTGAGCGCAGCGAGACTGAAGTATGGGATGCCCTAGACTACGCAATTCAAGGTAAATATGTACTTCTGAACCGTGCACCAACCCTCCATAGACTTGGTATTCAGGCTTTTCAACCAAGACTAATTGAAGGAAAAGCAATTCAGTTACATCCTCTAGTATGTAAGGGATTCAATGCCGACTTTGATGGTGACCAGATGGCTGTCCATCTTCCGTTAAGTGATGCTGCCCAGATTGAAAGCGCTCAACTAATGAGCGCCGTTCATAACCTGCTGAAACCAGCTGACGGATCACCAATCCTTCATATTGAACAAGATATCGTACTTGGTTGTTATTACTTAACCTATGACAAAAAGAGCGAACAAGCTAAACCAAAAATCTACTCAACGCTTGATGAAGGTACATTTGCCTATGAGAATGGTGATATTTCACTGCAAAGTCCGATTATCATAAATGCAAAAGGTCAGCGTCGCGAAACCACAATTGGACGAGTACTTTACAACGAAGTATTCCCAATAGACTTTCCGTACCAGAATGAGCCAACAAGTAAGCAGGTCTTACAAGACACTATGGCACTTGTGTTTGAAAAATACGGTCAGGAAAAGACTGCTGAAGTCGCCGACGATCTTAAGGACCTTGGTTTTGAATATGCTACAGTATCAGGTCTTTCAACAGGAATGGATGATTACACCGACCTGAAGGTTCTAGATAAGCTACTTAATCAAGGTGAGGCTAATGCCACAGAGATCAGTGGTCAGTTCGAAGAAGGTCTTATAACCGACGATGAACGATATCGTTTGACCGTAAAGAACTGGAAAGATATCGACAGTCAGATACTTGATGCCTTGCAGGAACAGTTTAAGGATGAAGACAATTCCACATCTGTTACTGTTCGCTCAGGTGCTCGAGGTAACATAGGTCAGATTAAACAAATCACTGGTTCAGTCGGTGTCATGGTAGATGCCACTGGAAAAGAAATTGAACTACCGATTAAAAGTAACTATAAGAGTGGTTTCAGTCCGCTAGAGTACTTCACATCAACTCGTGGTACCAGAAAAGGTATGATTAGTACGGCACTGAAAACAGCCGACTCTGGTTATCTAACCCGACGTCTAGTCGATGTCAGTCAGGATGTATTTACAGCAACTGATAGTACCGTTGATCCAGGCTTGCTCATTACAAAAGAAGAAAGCGAAGACAGGGGTGTAAGCCTCGAAAGTCGCTTAATCGGTAGAGCTGCAGCCGTAGAAATCAAAGCTAAAGACAAAGTAATTGTGAAGAAAAATACTCTGATTTCTAAAGAACAAGCTGCCGAAATCGTGAAGGCAGGCATCACAGAAGTACGAATTCGAAGTGTATTGACCGATTCGAGTATTCGTGGTGTTAGTCCACTGAGTTACGGTACTGATCTTTCCAGAGGTGGCGTAATTCTGTCCAATGAACCAATTGGGGTAATCGCCGCACAGAGTATCGGTGAACCTGGCACTCAGCTTACTTTGGATACTTTCCACTCGGGTGGTGTTGCTGGTGAAGACATCAGTCAGGGTCTGCCTCGTATTGAAGAGCTTTTTGAAGCTCGAAACCCTAAGGGTCAAGCTTTCATCTCAGAGATTGATGGAATTGTTTCTCTCAGCGAAACGAAGTCTACCTATACGGTTACTATAGTTTCGGATGCAAAAGCTGTAGAAATAATTAAGGTAGCTAAGGATCAAGTAATCCGAGTCAAGCAAGGTCACAAGATTTCTAAGGGTGACGTCTTGGCGAGCGATGAAAATGCCAAAAAACCACTGATTAGTCCTATTGAAGGCACTGTCGAAATATTTGATAACGAAATCGCAATTGTAGCTAATGATAGTAGTGTTAAGCAGTACAAGATTCCACGCTTCAAAATGCTAGTTGTAAAAGATGGTCAGCAGATAAAAGCAGGTGATCGAATCACTGCCGGTTCTATCAACCTACAAGAACTATTCTTGCTGAAGGGCGAAGAGCACACACAGCGCTACATCATGGGTGACGTTCAGAGAATCTTTAGTAGTCAGGGTCAAGCAATTGCTGATAAACATTTAGAAATTGTTGTACGTCAGATGTTTAGTAGAGTTCAGATTGACGATCCGGGCGATAGTCTGTTCGTTGTCGGAGATATTGTAAGCCGTGCTACTGCATTAGAAGAAAACGCAAAGCTAAAAGCTAATAGCAAGAAACAAGCTGAATATACCCAGTTACTTCTCGGCATAACAAAAGTCTCAACTTGGAGTGACAGCTTCCTAAGTGCGGCCAGTTTCCAGGACACTACAAGAGTTCTGATTAATGCCGCAGTCCAAGGTAAGCAAGACGAACTGTATGGTCTTAAAGAGAACGTTATCATCGGTCGTCAGATTCCTGTCGGTACTGGAATCCGTGGCAATCGCCCCGTTGATAGTGAAGGAAATGAGACAACAGAGGTTGCAAGCTGATGATTCATCTGTTAGCATATAAAGCTATGTTTAGTAAGAAATTAGGTACAAGCTAGTGCCAACTATTAACCAGCTAATTCGTAAGCCTCGAAAGGCTGCAAAAGGTAAATCTAAGTCTCCAGCTTTGCATATTGTAAATAACCAATTGGGCAACAAAGTCTACCAAGCGAACAATCCGTTGCGTCGTGGCGTATGTGTCAAGGTTACGACCAAAACCCCTAGGAAACCTAACTCTGCTCTTCGTAAGGTTGCTCGAGTTCGACTGACGAATGGACAGGAAGTTTGGGCTTACATTGGCGGTGAAGGTCATAACCTACAAGAACACGCTGTTGTCCTGATTCGTGGTGGTCGGGTACCCGATCTTCCAGGTGTTCGTTATCACATTGTTCGTGGCGCACTTGACCTCCAAGGAGTCGAAGGCCGTAAGACAGAGCGATCTAAGTATGGAGCTAAAAAATCATGAGTATGATTTTAGAAAATGGATGTAAAGCTGATGCCTAGGAAAAAGACTAAGTCTCTCAAAAGAGACATAACACCAGATCGTAAGTATAACTCCGTGCTAGTGCAAAAGCTTATTAATAAGCTAATGAAAGACGGCAAGAAACTAAAGAGTGAAGCACTTGTCTACTCTGCAATGGAACTTGCCGCACAGAAGCTGAAGAGCGAAGATCCACTTCAGACACTAGAAGATGCAATTAAAAACATCCGTCCGCACATGGAAGTCAAAAGTCGACGTGTTGGTGGCGCCAACTATCAGATTCCGTACGAAGTAAAAGGCGACCGTCAGACTCACTTAACATTAATGTGGTTTGTTGCAGCTACCCGTGCTCGACGTGGTGTTATGGGCAAGCCATTTGACGAAGCATTAGCTGCAGAGATTGTCGATGCCTACAACGAAACTGGCAGCTCTGTTAAGAAGCGTGATGATGTACACAAAATGGCAGAAGCCAACCGTGCCTTCGCTCACTTTGCAAGGTTCTAAGGCAGATAACAGTGAACACAGAGAAGTTAACAATTAAAAAGCTAAGAAATGATGATCACTGTTTACTGATCACTGAAATTTGAAGCGACTATAAGGAGCATAAATGGCTGATACCAAAGACATACCGCTAGAAAACACACGTAATATTGGCATCATTGCTCATATTGACGCTGGTAAGACCACGACGACTGAGCGTGTGTTGCTCTACACCGGTATCACTCATAAAATTGGTGAAGTTCACGAAGGTGAAGCGACTATGGACTGGATGGAGCAAGAGCAGGAACGTGGTATCACCATTACCTCAGCCGCGACTACTTGTTTCTGGGATGGTCACCGAATTAATATCATTGATACTCCAGGCCACGTAGACTTCACTGTCGAAGTTGAGCGCAGTTTGCGAGTACTCGATGGTGGCGTAACCGTATTTGACGGCGTTGCTGGTGTCGAGAGTCAGACCGAGACAGTTTGGCGTCAAGCCGACAAATACAAAGTTCCGCGAATTTGTTTTGTGAATAAACTTGATCGTACTGGCGCTGATTTTTTCGCTGATATTGATAGTATCAACGCTCGTTTGACCAAAACATGGGTTGTCATGCAATTACCGATTGGTGCAGAAAATAATCTAAAAGGTGTCGTTGATCTGCTCGAGCGAAAAGCATTTGTCTATGACAAAGATGACGCTGGTATGGAATTCAGCACGACAGATGTGCCAGATGACATGAAAGAACTTGTCGAAGAATGGCGCGCCAAAATGGTAGAGAAAATTGCTGAACTTGATGACGATTTGACGCTGAAATTCCTCGAAGGTGAAGAGATTTCTGTTGACGAACTAAAGAAAGCTCTTCGCGCGGCAGTGGTGAGCAGTAGGATTTATCCGATTTTTTGTGGATCTGCCCTGAAGAACAAAGGCGTGCAAATGCTTCTTGACGCTATCAATACATATTTGCCAAGTCCACTAGATGTTCCACCGGCTCACGGTCATCACCCCAAAACTGACGATGAGCTTGAAAGAAAACCAGATCCAAAAGAACCGTTTTCTGCGCTTGCCTTCAAAATTGCAACAGATCCATTCGTTGGAAAACTCGCTTTTTTCCGTGTTTATAGCGGAACACTTGAGGCTGGTTCATACATTTTGAACAGCGCTACTGGCGACAAAGAGAGAATTGGGCGAATATTGCGAATGCATGCTAATGACCGTGAAGAGGTCAAATCAGTACAAGCGGGCGATATCGCAGCAGCAGTCGGTCTCAAGAAAACCACAACTGGCCACACTCTTTGCGATCCAGCTAATCCGATTCTACTAGAGAGCATTACTTTTCCAGAGCCACCAGTTAGCATTGCTATCGAGCCTAAGACCAAGGCTGATCAGGAAAAGATGTCAACTGCCCTACAGCGTCTGGCTGAGGAAGATCCGACTTTCCGAGTCCGTGTCGACCACGAAACTGGCCAAACAATTATTAGTGGTATGGGTGAGCTACATCTTGAAATAATTGTTGATCGTATGAAGCGAGAATTTAAGGTCGAAGCCAACATTGGACAACCGCAGGTAGCGTACCGAGAGACCATTCGCAAAGAATCTAAAGATGTCGAAGCCAAGTTCATTCGTCAGACAGGTGGTCGTGGTCAGTACGGTCATGTCGTTATCGACATCGAACCACAGGAACCCGGCAAAGGCTTTGAGTTCATCAACAAAATCACCGGCGGCGTGATTCCAAAGGAATACATAACACCTGTTCAGAACGGAATCGAAGAGGCTATGTCGAATGGAGTATTAGCTGGCTATCCTGTAGTTGACCTCAAGGTAACTCTTCATGATGGTTCTTATCACGATGTTGACTCAAACGAAATGGCCTTTAAGATTGCCGGATCAATGGCATTACAAAAAGCCGTCAAAGCAAGCAGTCCTGTACTGCTCGAACCTGTTATGAAGGTTGAAGCAACTACTCCTGAGGACTTCATGGGTGACGTCATGGGCGACATAAACTCACGTCGAGGTCAGATTGAAGAAATGGAAGATCGCATCGGTGGAATCAAAGTTATCCATGCATTCGTGCCTCTGGGTGAAATGTTCGGCTACACCAATGATATCCGTAGCATGACCCAGGGTCGTGCCAGCTCAACCATGGAGCTCGACCACTTCGGTGAAGTACCAAACAATGTCGCCGAAGCCATCATCGCCAAAAAAGCTGCTTAGAATCTATCAATCCAGCCTACTACGTAGTAGATGCTAAACGCGTGTGATCGAGCTACAGCACTTGATAATAATAACAAAACGTGATATAATATTAGTATGGATAATACTATTATCGATTCACCAGATGAAGCTGTACAACTAGACTCAACAACACTAGACTCAACAACAGATGAAATCTATGAACAGCTTGAGCTTGAGTTTGATTTTGAACGTAATGAACCAGTTGATGAGCTGTTGCTCGCTGTTGAGGCGGATTATTCTGACTCTATACATAGCAGTACAAATATCCCAAAGGGTTGGTTTAGGAGACGAATAGCCATTGGCGCAGCAGGGGTATTATTGTTTGCAAGTGGAGATATACTCGAAAAAACATCAGAGATGATGCTAACTCGAGATGTAGTTGCAGAACCGTTCGACGTAGCTGACCATATCGGCAATACAAAAGAAGCGGCTATGGTAACAGTTGCTTCCTTTCTAATGATGTCTTGGTGGCCGTTATCAGAATACAACTATACTACCCCCGTTGAAAGTATTCAGAAAGCAATAGCCAAGTCTGCGTTAGGTGCTCTCGCAGTATCTTCTACAATCCAAGCAATTGGGGAAAAGTTTGAACTAAGTCCGGGGTTTGGAGGTAACAGTGGCGATGTATTGGACGCACTCTATGGCATAGGTTACTCGGGTATTGTTGCTCTAGCTGCCTATGGAATTGTCATGAAATTAGCCAAGAAATACAAACCACAACCACCAGAATATCTTTCTGCTGAATATCAGAAAATGTGAAAAGAGCAACTGATGCCGTGTGTGCTAACAGCCTCATTGGTAAAGTCTCGAAGTCAAAAAGAAATAAAGGTGCAAGTTTAACTCGACTAAATAGTGCACTTAACCCAAGATAAATTCCAAATTAACCTTTACAAACGGATCAGAATTACGTAGACTGGAACACTAGTTAGCTAATGAGCTTTCTCTATTGATATAAGTAAAGCCCAACAGAGGCGAAAAGGAGTATTTAACCAAATGGCAGATTTTGATCGAAGCAAGCCACATGTAAACGTAGGAACAATGGGTCATGTTGACCATGGTAAGACTACTTTAACTGCAGCAATTACAGTAACTCTCGCAAAGCGACTTCCAAATGATGTTAACAAAGCTGTTTCTTATGACTCAATCGATAACGCACCTGAGGAAAAAGAGCGTGGTATAACCATTGCTACTTCTCACCAGGAATATGAATCAGAGAAGCGTCACTACGCTCACGTTGACATGCCAGGGCATGCTGACTATGTGAAGAACATGATCACCGGTGCTGCACAAGTTGATGGCGCTATACTAGTTGTATCCGCAGCTGACGGCCCTATGCCTCAGACTCGCGAACACGTACTGCTTGCTCGTCAGGTTGGCGTACCGAAATTCGTTGTCT
>CAZFKV010000018.1:0-14496 GCA_964519575.1 uncultured Candidatus Saccharibacteria bacterium
AAAAGACAGCCTATAGGCTGTCTTTTTAATTGGTACAGTACTACATACAGGGTTGTAACTCTTTTATCAGAAAAACTATAGTTTTTCGACGGTGGTAATGTAGATGGTGCCATCGGAAGTGTATTTTTGTTCCGAGTCAGCGTATTGGTCAGTGGTAAGTATTCCCGTTACTTTTACGTGTCCGTCCATTTTCGAGATTAATGAGTAGTCTTCTGTTGAATCTATTAGCCCGTAATACTTTCCGTCGTCAGTTTTTATGGCAATGGCACATTCTTCAGTCTGCGGGCCAGTAGTATCCTTATGCATAAGGCAAGTGTTGGTGCCTGTTACGGTAATTTCTGGGCCTGTGGGTCTAACACCTTTTACGTACTTATCGGGTTGGCTAGTATCGATAGACACGTTGTTGTCTTTATTGATATTGTCATAGACCTTCCAGCCCCCAAAGCCGACAGCGGCAACTACTACTAATAATATTAAAACTGCTACGACTGCAAAGCCGTGTTGCTTTTTTTTCATCTTATTCCTTATTTAGATTATTCAAGGTCAACTATATTCCTTATTAGAAAAATAACAATAAACATTAGCGAAATGGTACCCCGGGAGGTAAGACGCAGCGAAGCTGCTATTCCGTCAGTCCGAGTCTCGCAAGTAAACTTGCTCGATTCTCCTTCCTTGCGAACCTTGGGGTTCGGCTCGCTGCGCGAGCGACCAATTAAAAAACCAACCTAAAGGCTGGTTTTTTTAATTGGTACCCCGGGAGGGAATCGAACCCCCGACCTGTGGGATAGAAGCCCATTGCTCTAATCCGCTGAGCTACCGGGGCGTACCAAATGACATTATAGCTTATTCCCATGCACCACTTATTAATTTTTCTTTTTTAATCCGTGTCCAACCTTTTAATTGTATTTCTCGTTTTCTTGCTAAAGATTTACTCGGGAAAGGTTTTGAAATATAGACAAGTGTAAACAGTCCTTGATCTTTTGCCATCTTTGAACCGTCCCCTGAGTTATGTTTAATTACCCTCTCTTCGGGATTAGGAGATATACCTACATAGTAATGAGCGGATTGGCTGATACACATGTAAACATACCAGATTATTTGGGGCTCTTCGACGCGCTTTGCTTGCTCAGAGTCATTCGACTCTTCTTTCATGCTTAATTTTTCCTCGATCAGATTAAATATCATAATCACAGTAAGAATGGTTTACCATGAGCAAACGAAGTGAGTCGAATGGTGCGGGTGGGGGGAATCGAACCCCCATTTCCAGCTTGGAAGGCTGGCATACTAGCCGTTGTACTACACCCGCATTTTGATTTGGGAACCGGAAGGTTGCTTCGCAACTGTCGTTACTCTTTCGGACAAGAAGACTAGTTTTCTTGTCGCTCACTCGAGCACTATAACGAACCGGTGTCACCTGCTTGGAAGGCAGGTATATTAGCCGCTATACGAATCCCGCACAATACTAGATAAGTATAGCAAATCATGATGAATATATTATTGTGATTAAACCAATAGTGCTTAAGCTCACTTGCAAAGACATGAACAGAGGTGGTATGTTTAGTGTGGTTCAACCAAAATCAAATATGAAAAAAAGAAAAACATTATTAGCGAGTATGATCGTAATGCTGTTTGCGGTTTTTGCTGCAATTTCTGGTATCAGTAAGCTTCCAACACCCGAGCCAAATCTTCCCAGGCCTAAATCAGTCGCCATAAACGAGCAGAGTGAATCAATTCTTTCAGAGGACAACTCAATATCCCAAGGCAAGGCTAATAACAATACATCTGATTCAGTAGCGGTGCCGACAGCAACTGATGGGGCGATAATTAGCGACGACCAACAAAGAGTAATTAGTGCCAAAGGTATCTCGTATCCTCTCAGGTCATACGAAGCTCTGAGCATTCCAAACGATCCAAACGCTAATCAATGGTGGGTGCAGAATATTGATTTAGATGAAGCATGGGATATTCCTGAAGGCAATAATCCAACTACTATCGCCATTATCGATACTGGCTTTGCCCTAAAGCATCAAGAGTTTACTGGCAGGTGGTATCAAAACAACGGAGAAAAGGGAGCAACGGTTAACGAATCTGCAAGTGATCGAAACTGTACTGATCAATCCATTGCTTTGACAAAAGCTTGTAATAACATCGACGACGATAGTGACGGTATCAATGATAACGAAAGTGGGGCCACCAGTAACCAGAATGTTTCTTTTTTGAATTGTACAGACAGCAACCAGTCATTGGACAAATCTTGTAACAGAATCGATGATGACAATAATGGCTATATTGACGATTTAACGGGCTGGGATTTTATCAATGGTGATTCTAGCGTACAGGCAGGAGAAACAAATCCGAATGAATCTAATGCCAGCCATGGTAGCTATGTTGCTGGAGTGGCCGCTGCTAACAGCAATAATAATGTTGGGCTTGCTGGTGTTAGTTCAAATTCGACAATTTTACCAATTCAAGCATTAGCCGATACAGGCAGTGGGCATACTCTGAGTGTTGCACGTTCGGTTGATTACGCGGCTGATAAAGGAGCAGATGTAATCAGCCTTAGCCTGGGTACAGATCTGAGTGACGCCTATCTTCAAGATTCAATTCTAAATGCCATCAGTAAGGGCAGTGTAGTCGTTGCTGCAAGCGGCAATAATGGCTGTAACTGTGTATCATATCCAGCAAACTACGAGGAAGTTGTTGCCGTCGGCGCCAGTAATTCAAGTAATAACCCGTACTCATTCAGTAACTACGGCGCTAATCTGGATGTGCTCGCACCTGGTGCTGGGTTCTACACAACGAAATGGTCAGTCGCTAACCAAACTAGTGATTACGCTTCTAATATTGCCGGTACTTCGCTGGCCACGCCTGTTGTAAGTGGCCTGCTAGCAAGGATGCGTTCCTACGCACCAAACGCATCAACCACTGAATTAATAGCCGCCATGACAGAGAATACGCTTCGCACCGGTTTGACCACTGCACATGCAGACACACGTGGATTCGGTATTGTGAAAGCATATTCTAGCGTTGCGCGACTACTCAACCACTACACACCACCAGTTACTTATGAATTTAGCCCAGTGAGTAGTGGAGAAACTCTCGGCATCGAGACAACAAAAGATGGGCACAAAGTTAGAACCTATGACTGTGGTACTTATGGTGAATTTGGTACTTCACCCCTGTATCAAATTACATCGTCAGATACAAAATACTTTACGAGTAGCTATGCCGAAAGGGCGGCTTCGCATAATGCAGGATCGTCATCACAATTTCTTGCAAGGGTGTGCATTTTGCAAACACACGACCGTCCGCAACTCCTACGAATCATTAATCCGCTGATTGAGTTCAGAAACATCTTGCAATAACTTTAGTTTATCCACAGCTTTTCTATAGCCATTAGATATACCAAATAATGATTACTTTACAGATGCAAATATATTATACCAAGACTTTGACGCATAAATTCTTATGTACTATTGCATAACAGAAGCTTGCCATAAAATTAAGTAATCAGTCTATAATAAAATTACTTAAAAGGAGAGAGCTGTTATGGACATAGCAAATATTAAAGTTAGCAAATTGCTAGCAGAATTTGTCGGGGCTTTTGCTCTTACGTTTGCTGTACTAGCAAGTATTAATGGGGTTCTTGCTGGCGCAGTAGCGACGCCTGTATTGGCTGGTATCGTGCTCGCCCTGTTCGTACTAAGTGTAGGTGCAATTTCGGGTTCACATATCAATCCAGCTGTTACGGTTGGGATGTTTTCCGTTAGGCAAATCGACTGGGTACATGCCATTGGATATATCGCAGCTCAATTGCTTGGCGCATTAGCAGCAGTCGGTGTCATGAACGGCTTTCTCGACAAGGAAGTTATCCAATTAGTCGCTAAAGATGATTGGGACAGCAAAGTAATGCTAGCAGAAGCACTTGGTGCCGGTTTCTTCGTATTTGGAGTCGCTGCAACGGTACATCGTAAATTTGATGGACTCGCTGGTGCTGTTTTGGCAGGCGGTTCGTTGTTCCTCGGTATTGTCTTTGCGTCAGCAGCAGGTAGTCTGGGTGTACTAAATCCAGCAGTCGCACTTGGACTTGATGTATTCAATTGGACATACATTGTTGGACCAATTGTCGGTGCAGTTGTTGGGGCAAATGTCTATGCATTGCTGATGACTAGCAAAGGCCAACTCTAGACGGTCCTTTCACTCCCCTGATTAAAGAGCCAGGATTAGTCGCCTGGCTCTTTGAATTTAAGAGAAAATAGTTGCCCAGAAATCCCAGAATATATACAAAATAGTGCTTGCTATCAGCAAATACCAAATTATAACAACTTTTAACCCATGACTATTGAGCCATGAACCAATCTCTTTGCTTCTGTTAAAAACGATGTTCTTGCTAGTTAAGTTATGTGCAGTAACATAAACAAATAATGGAATCATTGCCGACCAAACAACCATACAGTACAGACAGAGTGAACGAATTTCAAAGAATGTTTCAGACATCAACCAAGTAGCAAAACCAATGCCGAACAGTACGCCAACTTGCAGTCCCTGCCAAAACCAAGGCTTGAATTTGGCTCCAGCAAGTATCGCAAACCCAATTGTGATAACAACAGCAAATGTCGTAATTCCGATCAATGGATTCGGAAATCCAAATGCGTTCGACTCAGGCGATAGGATAACATTACTGCATGAGAATAGGGGATTGATGCTACAACTAGGCACGTAGTTAGGGTTTTTGATTAGCTCCATCTTCTCGAGCATCAAAATGAAAGAAGCAATGAAACCAACCGCTCCTAAGCCAATCAGTTTAGTTGAAATATTACTAAGTTTTAGATTCATCACTACTCCTTAATCCTTTAATGACAATATACAGAGAAAGCACGAACCCAGTTATGATACATATCGAACTTATTGCTGGTGCTTGCTGGTAAAGCATTATTCCGCCAAATAGCAATAATAACTGTGTTATTAACGAAGCTGTAGTTAGGGATCCTTTACTGATGAAGTAGGCAATACTCAAGATTATTACTGACAATATAATTACTAACAATGCAGAGTACCAAGATCCAAAAAATATATGTTTCAAAGATTCATCTTCATTAACATGTTCAATTCCTGAATGTGCAATAAACCAGATATTTTCCATATCTCTATTATGCCTCATTAATAAGGTATTTTCCTGTATTATGATGTCAATAACAGCGGGGCAGTCAAATGAACTCAGCTACGAGAAATGTTCAAAATACCTATCTTATGCTATTGCTGACTTCTACCTTGGCTACTTCGTTTATTTGGGGCATAAATACATTGTTTTTGCTCGATGCGGGATTATCGAATCTAGAGGCATTCGCCGCCAATGCTTTCTTCACGGTTGGCATGGTTCTTTTCGAAGTCCCGACTGGGGTAATTGCTGATACATGGGGACGACGAGCTTCATATTTATTGGGTGCCTCGACACTGCTTATTTCAACTCTTTTGTATCTGTTGATGTGGCAAATGCAGGCTGATTTTTGGCAGTGGGCAATAGCATCGATGCTTCTCGGTCTAGGATTCACCTTCTTTTCTGGGGCAGTTGAAGCCTGGCTGGTAGATGCTTTGCATTTTACTAAATTCGATGGAGAGCTGGAATCTGTGTTTTCTAAGGGTCAGATTGTTAGCGGCATAGCTATGCTCGGCGGGTCAATCGCAGGGGGATTTATCGCTCAGAATACTAATCTCGGAGTTCCGTTTATTCTTCGTGTTGTAATGCTCGGTCTAACATTTGTTGTGGCATTTGTGCTTATGAAAGATCTTGGGTTTACACCAGTAAAAGGCGAAAGACCAATCAAAGAAGTTAAGAAGGTATTGCATGCTTCAATAAAGCATGGACTCAAGAATCCACCTGTCAGGTGGCTAATGCTTGCCGCTCCGTTCACTTCTGGCGTTGGAATATATGTTTTCTATGCTATGCAACCATACTTGCTAGAATTGTACGGAGATCCAAAGGCCTACGGAGTTGCAGGGCTGGCAGCCGCTGTCGTGGCAAGCTCGCAGATTATAGGTGGGTTGTTGGTACCTTTTATTCGCAGACAGTTCTCTAAAAGGACCACTATTCTGCTAATGAGTATCATTGTCACAATATTTGCGCTGATTGTTTTCAGTTTGACCTCATCATTTATTCTCGCCGTAATCACGCTTGTTATATGGGGCATAGTTTCGGCGTCTAGCATGCCGGTCAGACAAGCCTTTATCAATGGCCTCATCCCGTCCAAACAACGAGCAACGGTCTTATCTTTCGACTCACTAATGGGTTCGAGCGGCGGAGTCGTTACCCAGCCGATCCTAGGAAGGGCAGCTGATATATACAGTTATTCATCGTCATTCATATTGGCAGGAATTATCCAGTTAATGGCACTGCCCTTTGTGTTTCTAGCAAGGCGGGAACACACTGTCTCTGATGATATGAAATAAAGTATACCTCGGCCTTGGTATAATCGCATTTGTCTTGTTGTTCAACGAGGTAATTATTGACAAATACCATACTGAAATCCAGAAACTTATTAACAAATTCGACAAGAAATAAAAATAGTTCACCATGAGTGAACTATAGTATGGGGCGAGTGATGGGATTTGAACCCACGGCCTTCGGAACCACAACCCGACGCTCTAACCAGCTGAGCTACACCCGCCAAATTACATCTGTTACGATATCATTATTTACGTGCCAATACTAGTGGTTCGTAATTGTGAGAAGATAATATCTTCATACGGCTTTAGGCCACAGTCCACGATTCCCGATTTCATAGCTGAAAGATATGATTCACCTGGATTTTCGAGCGGTTCCTTTATCTGGGAATGATATATACCCGCCTCAACCTTATTACCAGTGCGGGTTATTACGTGCGATGTGAAACGTATATATTCCTGTTCTACACTCGGCACTTGGTCGGCTTCAATGCTATCAAGCATGAACTGATCCGCTTCACTCAGTGAATAGAGCGCACCCCACACAACAGCATTATCATGAGCCACTATGTTAGCTCCGGCTGAATTCCACCGTTCTGAAAAGCCACAAAAAATTAGTTTATAACCATCTAGTCTCGCAATATCAATATAGACACTGCTTGGGCAGCGTCGTTCCATTTGAGCATGTGATAGGTTTGATCCGTATGCAAAGTAATACATTGCTTTATAGAGATTAAATTATCTTAAATCTAGCATAAAAAACACTTTTCAACTACTGTTATAATATGAAACTCCGTGAAGCGGAAATAGGAGATGGCGCTGCGATTCTGGATTTATGCCAGGGTATTATTGATGCTGAAGGCATAGAGGCAGAAATAGAGTTGACACCGACTGATGTTGAAAAATATCTAGCGATGAATATGAAAGACAGACCATTTCGATGCCTGATCGCCGATGATGATGGCGTCAAAGGTATCGCTCTCTGGCAGCAGCTTTTTTCGTTTGAAGTCGGACCAGTGCTTTATGTTGAATCACTAGCCGTTGATCAAAATACCAGGAACACAGGAGTTGGGTCGACCCTCATGGATGAGCTTAAGGCTATCTGCCAGCGTGAAAAATATTCGTCAATCTATCTGAATGTCCACAAAAATAACCTGTCAGCAAGATCATTCTATCTCAAGCAAGGTGGAGAAATTGATGATGGATGGGATTTCGTAGAGATTACTGTACGCTAACCTGGGATTGTGGTTGCAACGGCTTCTTCTTCTCTAGCTTCCTCGGTTGCTTCAACATCCCCATCTTCACAATCAGGCTCATCTGTTTCGAGCCCCACGGCTAGCCTGATCTCAGGAAGATCACAATCGATGAACTTAATGATCTTAGCAACGAGCTCAGGATTTAAATCTTCAACTCCTTCTAATGAGGCTCCTAATTCATCGGTGCTAGCTGCTACGGTTCTTCGAGTTCTAGAAAGTTCCGTTTCAGCATCGTCACCCGCGGAATTTACACCCCAGACTAACGAGCCAGCCGCGCCGCCAACTAGCGTGAATGCAAGCATCCAATTTGCGATCCAGCGAGAGCGAGAGCCTCTTTCAAAGAGTCGACTTGCATCATCGCGTTCATCGCTAGTTTGTTTCTTGGATTCCGGGTTTGCTCGTACGGTTATGGTTGGTTTTCTAATCATGATCGAATACTAACAATGCTTTTAAATATATGCCAGCATAAGTACTTTATGGATTCTTAAAGGTTTTGTTTAGTTCGCTCCGCTTCGCGTTTTTTGATTGTTTCGCGTTTATCGTATTTTTTCTTACTCGTGCCGATGCCAATCTCTAGCTTGAGTAGCCCGTGATCGATGCCCATCGCCATCGGTATGATGTGTTGGCCATTTTGTTTTGCGGTAAATAATTCATTGAGCTGTTTTTTTGTCAGCAACAACTTTCGTTCACGCTCTGGATCGTGCTGATTGCGGACGCCTGCATTCGCATAGTGAGAAATGTGACTGTTAACGAGGACTGCTTCATCAAGCTTCGCCCGCACATAGCTGCCCTTTAACTGAACATGGCCTGCCTTAGCTGATTTCACTTCGCTACCGAGCAACACCAAGCCAGCGATCATCTTATCAGTAATCGCGTAATCAAATGTGGCTCGACGATTTTTGGCTACTATTTTCATAACCCTAGTAGTATATGCGAAGATGACAGCTGAGGCACTCTTGAGTTAGGATAAGCGTATGTTTGATGGCACCTACCAAACGATGGCGCAGGTATTTATTGCGGTTTCGATAATTCCTATATGGTTCATGCTACGAAATGGACGAGGAAAATCAGAACCCCAATCGGCACTCTGGCGCATGTTACTTTTCGGTGGTTTATCGATTGCTCTTACACTGGCAGTAGCAATTCCGCTAGACTGGTTGTTTCCTCAGATTAGTGCCATTATTGATGGTAAAGTTGGCCTTAATCCGCCCGAAAACTTACTACTTGCTACATTCTTATTTGCAAGTATCGAAGAAATTATGAAGTTTGTGCCTGCGGCCTTTTATCTTTACAAAAAGCCATATTTCAACTGGCGAAGTGATGGTGTTCTATACTTTGGGCTAATTGGTCTTACCTTTGGATTCATCGAAGATATGCTTTATGTTTCCAGTGGTGGAGTTGCTGTCGGTATCATTAGGATTGTCTTTGGGTTGTTTTTCCACGGTGCAGTAACGGCAATAGTCGGCTACAGTTTGTCGCATAAAAAGGTCACAGGTGGTTCATGGTTTATTGTACTATTGGGATTATTACTCTCAATTAGCCTTCATTCGCTTTATAACTATGGATTATTCGTCAGTGCTTGGCAGCCATTGTTTGTTCTTGTGTCGATTGCCGTCAGTATTTCCGTTAACGCTAATTTCTTCATCATGTTCTGGCTGGCCAACCGTAAAGACAAACTTCAATTCGTACCAGTAGTAGAATCTGCGCCTGCAGTAGTTCCAACACCAACAACTAGCCAGCCAGCGGTAATTGCAAATCCTCCGTTAAGACAAATAGTCCAAACTAGATCAGCTTTGCCTTTATCAATAACCAGTTTGATTATGGGGGTGGTGTCCTTGATTACTTGGGTTTTACCATTTTTTGGATTAGTACCTCCAATTGCAGCAATGATTATTGGGCTTACTATGATTGGCAAAGATGAGGTCGGAAAAAACTATAATATTGTCGGAAGTATCCTCGGGGGTTTTGGGCTGCTGCTATCAATTCTGATCCATGTATTTTTGGTTTTGGTTATTGTCCTAGGTTCTTAATTAATAACCGTAATATCGGCACCAATCGATCGCAAGCGTTTCGGTAAGTCTTCATAGCCACGATTTATTGAATATACATTTCGTAAAACACTAGTTCCCGGAGCAGCGAGCATAGCAATCAGAATAATAACCGCTGGGCGTAATGCAGGAGGTGACACGACTTCACTGGCAACAAACTTAGTCGGTCCTGTTACATAGACTCGATGTGTGTCGGCGAGGTCAATTTGAGCACCAAGCTTATTTAGTTCAGTATAATAAACAGCTCGATTTTCATATACCCAATCGTGGATGAGAGTTCGGCCCTTGGCTACCGCTGAGATAGGGACGAAGAAGGGGAGATTATCGATATTTAATCCCGGGTAGGGTCGCGGAGCTATCTTGTCGATCGGTGCGACTAACTGCGGTGACTGTTTTGTCTTGAGGTCAACCAAGCGTGTTCGATTGTTATGGGCTAAGTAGACAGCACTTCTTTCGTATTGAAAGTTCATCTTCTCCAATTTCAGCAGTTCAATCTCAAGGAAATCAATTGGACAACGAGAAATAGTTAACTCCGAGTTTGTGACTGCAGCTAAACTGATAAAGAACATTGCCTCAATCGGATCCTCACTAATAGAATAAGAAACTGTTTCGTTAATTTCTTTCAGTCCAGTGACCGTCAGTGTGCTAGTACCAATTCCTTCGATATTCACGCCGAATTTCTCTAACAGAAAACATAAATCCTGCACCATATAATTTGCACTGGCGAATTTAATGACTGTCTCACCAGGGATCAAAGCCGCTGCCATCAGGACATTTTCGGTAACTGTATCGCCGGCCTCATAAAGTATTATCTCTTTTGCGGCTTGCTTCTTTACCGTAACTTCATATTTGCGATTTCGGCTGACAACATTTAATCCAAATTTCTCTAGCCCATAAAGATGAGGCTTGATAGTACGTGAACCTAATTTACAGCCACCAGCATGAGGAATTTCAAAAGAATTTCTATGATGCATCAGTACACCCATTAGCATTATTACACTGCGCGTACGTCGAGCGGCATTCCTGTCCATGCCATCAAGTTTCAGCCTTTTTGGTGGTTGAATTACTACATTATGGTCATCCCAATTTGCTTTGACCCCAATACTTCGCAGGACTTCAATAATGCGATGTACTTCCTCAATCATCGGCACGTTCTCAAGAGTCGTCGTGCCTTTGTTGAGCAAGCTAGCCAGAAGCAATGCGACGGCTGCGTTTTTGGAGGTGTTTACCCTAATCTTACCCGATAACGGTTTTCCTCCATGAATCTGTAAATTCATCCCATTAGTGGTTGCAGGGGTTATCAGATCTTGACCAAATGCTGAGCTCAGTCGGTTCAACATATCCAAGCTGAAATTTTGTTGCCCAGCTTCCATCCGAGTAATTGCACTCTGAGATGTTCCAAGCGCTTCAGCTAGATCTGCCTGGGTCCAATTACGACCTTTGCGCAAGTCTACGATATATTCAGCGATACTTTTTTGATTAACAGGCATATTGTATTCTAGTTTATATCAATAGTGATATAAAGTCAAGTATTTATTATGAGAATTGGCAACCGATAAGTTAACGCGTACAATTAGATAGACTTTACTCTTATTAACAAATTAATCAAATGGCTAGGAGGACAAAGTGGGAAACTTACAAACCACCGATCCAGTTCTTTTTGAATTTCTCGAAGGAGAACGAAAACGACAACGCGAAGGGGTAGAATTAATCCCGAGCGAAAACTATGTATCGCGAAGCGTGCTCGACGCTTTGGGGAGTGAATTTACAAATAAATATTCCGAGGGCTATCCCGGTCGACGCTACTATGGTGGGCAGGAATTTACCGATAAAATTGAGCTTGAGGCAATTAGCCGTGCTAAATCACTATTTGGTTCAGCGCATGCTAACGTTCAGGCACTGAGTGGCGCCGCAGCAAATGTTGCTACCTATTTTGCCTGGCTCGAACCCGGTGACACAATACTTGGAATGGATCTAAATCATGGTGGCCACCTTACCCACGGTTCACCGGTCACCTACATGGCAAAGCTGTATAACTTTGTTCGTTATGGTATGAAAGACGTCGAAACCGGCGAGATCGACTACGACAATTTGCGAAAGTTAGCACACGAGCATAAACCTAAGATTATCCTAGCCGGCTTTAGTGCTTATCCTCGTGAACTAGACTATTCAAAGATTTCCGAGATTGCCAATGAAGTAAATGCCGTTGCCATGGCTGACATGGCTCATATCGCCGGTCTTATTGCTGGTGGGGTACTGGCCAATCCGTTTGATCATGGTTTTCACATTATCACGACAACAACACACAAATCACTGCGGGGTCCACGCGGTGCTATGATTCTTAGCAACGGCACGGTTGGTAATCCTTTGCGTGCACCCGAAAAGACCATTGAGAACCTACCCACACTTATCGACCGGTCTGTCTTTCCTGGTTTTCAAGGTGGTCCTCATATGCATCAGACTTTGGCAATTGGAGTTGCGTTGGGTGAAGCAATGAAACCAGAATTCAAAACCTATGCTCAGAATGTCGTCGATAATGCAAAAGCGTTAGCAAAAGCATTGATGGACAGGGGATTTAAGCTTGTAACTAATGGTACTGATAACCATCTGATACTGGCAGATATCTGGACCAGTTTTGGCATTGGTGGCAAAGAAGCCGAAGAAGTCTTGGATAAAATCGGTCTGACTCTCAACAAGAATTCAATTGCCGGAGATACACGCAAGCCATTCGATCCAAGCGGTATTCGACTTGGGACACCAGCCATGACGACTCGTGGTATGAAGCAAAAGGATATGGAGCGAATTGCTGAATGGATGAAGCTAGCTATTGATAATCGTAAGAATGAAACGATGCTTCAATCGTTACATGATGAAGTCATAAAGTACTGTTTGGAATACCCGCTACCCAGCGATCAATAACCAATCGAATACTGGTATCTTTCACAAAGTTTGAGATTGACTCTTAGTAAACCCTAAAATAAGCTTTCAATATATTAGTTAACTTTATAAAATAAACTATTTTGTAATATCATACGATTATCCTAAACATGAGCGCTGAACAGTTCAGCTGAGCATAGGGGGGTGTGAAGTTGACTGAAATTACTGCTTATAGCTCGACGGGTTCCTGTTCGAAGGTAATTCCGTAATTTTCCTTAATAATTTGCAGGTATTGGTCACGGAATTTAGCTAAGTCTTGATAGCTGGTGGCATTTTCATTCACCAAGATAATGGCTGAATTTTTCCAGGTTGCCATACCGGTTGTTTCATCGTGCCAATCTTTAAGTCCGGCTTGGTCGGCCAGTCTTCCGGCAGCTACTTTGATTCGTCCATCTGGTTGTTCCCAGTACCAATCGGTTTGATTCGAGGCGATATCTGGATGCTTATCAATGATGGTATCAAGCGTGGCGCGGTCAACAATTGGATTGACGAAAAAAGAACCAACAGTATTCGTGGTCTTAACATCTGGTAAATAAGAGCTTCTCCAGCTGACAACAGCTCGTCGGACATTCGCTGGACTGTATTCGCTAATTTGGTGTTCATTAAAGAAGCGCTCGAGTGTCGTATAAAATGGCGGCTTCATATTTTCTCGATGCAACTGCAGAGTAACTTGCGTGACGATATAATCTCCCGGATTTTGTTTGAGTAGGCTAGTTCGGTAACCAAAATTACAATCATCTTTGGACATTTCTATGAATTTATCTTGCTTGAAGTCAAAAGCACGCAATCCGACAAAAGTATCTGCCAGCTCCTGACCGTATCCACCGATATTCTGCACTGGGGCTGCTCCGACAGTTCCTGGAATGAGGCTTAAAGCTTCAATGCCACTCCATTTTTCTTCGACGGAGGCCGATACTGAATCATCCCAGTTTTCACCAGCGCCGACAGTCAATAGACCTGCTTCATCTAGGGCCAATCCCATAATACGATTAACAATTAATAAACCCTGAAATGAATTGTCTTTGAAGATTGTATTACTGCCCTCACCAATAACTCGAATCGGTAAATTTTTCTGTTTGGCGAATTGGACACAGTCTAAGAGATCTTCGTCCGAAGATACTTCTGCCAAGAAACTTGCGTGTCCACCTAAACGCATCGTACTCATCTTGGTGATGCTAATGTTTTCTTGAATATTCACAACGCACTAATCATGGCATTTCTAAGCTAGTAGTAGCAAGCATTTAATGTTTGTAGGATATGATATTATTAGAACAAATATACATAAGGAGTATTTACAATGAATCTTCACTTATTAGCCCAGAATTATGCAAATGCCAACTGCACTATCAACGGTGAACCAGCTGACTGCGGTGACACCTTAAGGATTCTTGGATATATTTTCGTTCCCCTCGCAATCATTGGTCTTGTAATGTTTGTCTTTTGGATAATCAGCTTAGTCCATGTAATAAAAAATGATGTCAATAACAGAACGATGTGGATTATTCTTCTGATTCTCTTTGGAGGATTTGCCGGAATTGCCTATTTCTTCGCAGTCAGACGTCCTTATAACAAAAATAAGGGTTCGGCACCAGCCAAGGTAGCACCTCCAATGCCGGTAGCGCCAGTTCAGCCAGAAGAAATGGCTGCGCCAGTATCTAAAGCGATGAATGACGTGCAAGCAGTCAGTCAACCGACAGTTAATCCAACTACTGAGGCATCACCACCGCCAGCTTCTGTAGAATCACCTGAAGAAGTATCTGCCGAGATCCCGGCCGAGACTAAAGACGACATATCAGTAGATGAGTCTGCTAAAG
>CAZFKV010000019.1:0-13194 GCA_964519575.1 uncultured Candidatus Saccharibacteria bacterium
ATACTTCGCCATCTCCTGGATTATGTGGCAAATCATCCTCTGGCACAGCTAACTCGCCGTCCGTTGAGCCCTTTTCTGCACCGTCAGGAACATCTATAACATCTAACATTTCGGATAATATGTTACAACTGTTTAGCAATGAATGCAAGTGCGTTAATCGATGTAATGCATATGATTAATCAATACAAGGAGTATTTAACACCTGATTCACTGAAGTCAGTGATAGCGTACGGTTTCTGTGAGGTATCAGGTCTAGAACATTTAGCCTACAAGGCATGGCTCAAATCATTGAGCATGTGTTTAGTATTCTTTTATTGCATAGTCTTCTACTGCTTTTTCAGCATTGTCCTTAGACATCATTGCACAAACAGTTGTTCCACACTTCTCGTGCTTGCCTTTGGCCATGTAGCCACCTTTTTTTGTTTGAACAACTTCTGGTGCTGACAATTCAACGCCTTTTTCCTTACATTTAACGCAATAACCTGTAACCATATCTATTTTCCCCTTAAATTGATTAATATAATGATACGTATAGCGCTTCTTCATGAAACTATCTAGGCTAAAGTGAATAATTAAAGAATATTGATTTTCCGCAATTTCATGGCTGAGGTAGTCCTCATGAGCCGAAGCTAATGGAGACTTATTGTCTGGAGAGCAAGATAGTGGATGAGGCAGCTCATTTGATGAACTAGTAAACATCTAAGCGTGCATACTAATCCTTATGCATAGGCGTTTAACCAGACTGGAGTTACAGTAATAACGCGGTTTTCACAAAATTATATATCGCGCGTCATAATAGAAGTTATTAGAAAGACCAACGGTACAGAATTACAGACTGTAAAAATCAGAAAAGCAAGACGCATCATTAGCTTGTAGAAAGCTGTATATTATTCTTAGGTTTTGATCCTAATTTGCTTGATGATTAAACCGTCGAGTAATAGATGACTAAAGTAGCCAACGACTGCCGCTCCGTAATACACCAGTGCGACAGGAAGTGTCTTTTCGTTATAGAGATAGGGGAATACCAAGATTGGTAGCGGCAAGACAAACATTGTTATCTTTGAATGAGTCCAGCCTCTATGCTTGCCGACAATCGGAAGCATTGCGATCAGTCCGAGATACGCCGCTGCTTGGATGTAGCCATTCCACAAGAGGAGTAGGTCAACTGCCAAAGCTAGGCCGAAGAAAACGTCCTGCCCCTTAGAGTTCGTGTCGATATCAGGTAGCAGGCCAAAGAGCATGCCGATTACAAAGACCGCGGCGATTGCCCAATACCCGTCCAGAACGCCGGCGAGTTCGGCGAAGTAAACCACCGGCACGAAAAGTAGAATGCCGCTGTAAAGTAAGCTGCAAACCAATGCTCCTGCGATGTGTCCTTTGTAGTTTGCCATGGTTGGTTATGGTTAAGTTTAGCATTTACTGATAGAGAGTAGGTAGTTAAGTGGATTTGTGGAAGATAAAGTTGAATAATAAATAGCTATGGTTGTAAATGTAATCGATAAAATAGCTATTCGTCGCTGGCGAGCATCAGATTTTAATGAGGCTGTAGTTCTTAATCGAGAAGCCGAGTCTCCACTTGGAATTCCACCTGAAACGGGGGATTGGACAAGGGACATGCTAGGCATAAAAATGACATTCCTAGATAGCGGGGGTGAGTTTTTAGTCGGGCATATCAATGAGCGTCTAGTTGTCATGGGAGGTTTTAAGCCACTAGATGAGACAACGGCGGAAATAAAAAGAATACGTGTAACCCCCTCACTTCATCGAAAAGGTGTTGGTCGTTGGTTTTTAGGCTTACTAGAAGATAGTATGCGTAGTAAAGGCATCACTGAAGCCCGTGTTAGTACGCTAAGCGCACAAACAGGTGCAATCAGGTTATAAAGTGGCTCTAATTACACCGAAGCGGGACGGAAACAGGGATCTGATCACAGAGTAGTGAGCTTTATAAAGAGTTTAGATTAGTTAAAAAATCCAAACAATAATTGGGGTTGTAGCCTGCTCACCATGCTTGGCAGGAGAGCGTGACGCGCTAAAGCGCTATTTCGCAGGCTCTTCAATATACTCAGGGATGAATATCTTGCTTATCTCAAACAACGCATAACTCGCAACACCCACACCAAGAATCAGAAGTAGTTGCGAAACGCTCAAAGCAACTGTGCCCAACAGTGACTGCATGAAAGGAGCGAATATCGCTAAGATCTGCAGTGTTACCGAAAATGCAATGCCCAGTAAGAGCGTCTTGTTCTCCAATAAATTGAGGTTAGAGAGTTGTGGTTTAAATGAGCGCATACTGATGACAGCAAACAGCTGCATCACCACAAGTGTTGTGAAAGCAATTGTTTGAGCAGTTTCAATACCTAGAGTACGATGCGCACCAAACATGGCGACGGTAATTCCGCCCATTATCAAACCGAACAATACAATCGTGAACAATTTGCGCTTGTTGATAGGATTCTCACTGGGATGCCTCGGAGGTCTGCTCATGGCATCATCTTCGTTCTTTTCGGAGCCTAGTCCAGCAGCTGGTGCTGAATCAGTCAGCATATTTATCATCAGTATTTGAAGCGGAAGTAGTGGAACTTGGTTAAATAAAACAAGTGAGCCTAGAACACTTACTATTTCACCAAGATTACACGAAAGAAGATACTTAGCCGATTTTATTATCTTGTCATACACCCCTCTACCTTCTCTGATGGCGTTCACTATGGTCGAGAAGTTGTCGTCAAGCAGCACTCCCTTGGAAGCCTCCTTTGCGACGTCACTGCCAGTAATCCCCATTGATAAGCCAACATTGGCTTTTTTGAGCGCAGGAGCATCGTTAACTCCATCACCTGTCATTGAAACAACATGGCCCAATCGCTGCAGTCTAGTGACAATACGGAGCTTTAAAGCAGGCGTAGCTCGTGCAATCACTGCGATATTGCCGAGTTGTCTATCTAGCTCATCGTCGCTCCACGAATCAACTTCTGTGCTCTCTAAGCAAAGACTCTGGTCTTCCAGCAATGCCAATTGCTCAGCGATAGCCTTAGCAGTAATAAGGTTATCGCCGGTTATCATCATCACATCGATGCCGGCGTCTCGACACTCTTTAATTGATTGTGTAGCTTCATCCCTTGGTGGGTCCTGCATACCAACGAGACCAACAAAAATTAAATCTTGCTCGGCTTCATCCATGGTACTGGGTGTACCTTCGCGATAAGCAAAAGCAAGTACCCTGAGAGCCTTTTTAGCCATGCTATGCTGCATTTTCTTAATACGATCTCGATCTTCTTTTGTCATTTTGCGAGTCTTGCCTTTATCGATGATCTTGGAAGACAATTCGAGAATTGATTCAGGTGAACCTTTCACGAGTACTTCACCCTCAGCAGTCACGACGCCCATCCGCTTTCGATTAGAATCAAACGGAAACTCTTTAACGCGGGTTAGTTTTTCAGTGAGACCGGCCTTTTCCGCTAGTACAAGTAGAGATGCTTCAGTCGGATCACCAATGACTTCAATCTTGTCATTTTTATGCTCGAGCGCAGAATTATTGCAGTTCAGTGCAATCTTGCAGAGTAAATGAATGTCTTTTTCAATATTTTTATCAGCAACTGTGATTTTCTCATTAACGTAATACCCTGTGCCTTTGATATCAATTAGCGTTCCGCTAGCGTATACCTTGGTTGCTGTCATCTCGTTTTTTGTTAATGTTCCAGTTTTGTCAGTGCATATGAAGTCAACCGAACCCATTGACTCAGCTACTGGAAGACTGCGCAACAGCATATTGACACCTGCCAGTCGCCTGGCACCCTGCGACAAACTAAACGTCACAATCAGTGGGAGTGCACTTGGTACTGTTGCTACTGCAAGCACTAAGGAAAACAGCAGGAGCTCACCAAATGAATCGCTCCATTCAATGTAACCAATTATAAATGTCAAAACCACTAAGAAAGCTGCTAAAAACGTGATCTGACGAGCAAGAACCGCAAACTTTTCTTGCAGTGGGGTCCTTTCTTCTTTTACCTCACTCAGAGAGGTAGCAATTTTACCAAACTCGGTTTCTAGTCCTGTAGCAACAACTACCGCAGTGCCCGTACCTTCGTTGATGACTGTTCCCATAAACAACATATTTGTACGCTCTGCCAGAACCGTATTTACAGCCAAAGAAGATTCAGTTTTTAGTACAGGGTTTGACTCACCTGTAAGAGATGCCTCAGTCGTCTTCATTTCTTCGGATGTTACGACCCTTGCATCTGCAGGAATGGAGTCACCTGCTGCGAGCACAATTATGTCTCCAGGTACTAGTTGGGTTGTATCAACTTTCTTTAACTTTCCGGCTCTTCTGACAACTGCTTTATCTGGCTCAAGCCGTGACAATGCCTGAAGTGATTTCTCGGCTCTAAATTCCTGAAAAAAACCGATGAACGTGTTGATTACTACAATTGAAAAAATCGCTATGGCTTCGGCTGGCTTTTCGGTGTTTACCACCGCACTAACGACACCTGCCACAATCAAAAGGTGTATAAGTGGGTCTTTGAGTTGATTAAGCAACACCCTAAATACAGCACCTTTTTGCTTTGTGATGATTTCGTTTTTCCCATACTCCTCAAGACGACGCCGAACCGTCTCAGAATCAAGACCCTCAACACTTGATGCTTGTTGCTTTATGACTGTGTTTATTTCAAGTGCATGCCATGATTGATTCATCAATACATATTATATAAATTACAGATAACGAAAAAGACCAAAAAATTTCGTTCTGTGTGGCTAGGGGGGGGTGGCCCTCCTACGCTAAAGCTTCGGTGGACAGGCAGGATGACGCGCTTCGCGCTATTCCGTCGCTACGAGTCTTACGAGTAAACTCGACGAGTCTCGCTCCTTGCGAATCTTTCGCTCACTTTGTTCGCTCAGTCGGTTCGGATCGTGCCAGCTCGGTCACGAAAAAAGCAGACCAAATGGTCTGCCTGTTTCGTGGCTGGGGTGGCAGGATTCGAACCTGCGCATGCATGGACCAAAACCATGTGCCTTACCACTTGGCTACACCCCATCGTCAGATTAAGCTGTCACTTTTCGCGAAGAACCAAGGTTATTCGCTGCCAGTTTACGCTTATCTTCCTCTCAGATTACTATTCAGTCGCCACTGCTCCTTGGATTAGTAATCTGTAAAACGCATTAAAGCGTGCTGAGATATTGTACTTATATCTGGTCGCACACGCAATTTGTGATACATTTATACTATAGTAATCATTAAGTAATCTCATTGGGGGGAAATTATGACAGAAATAAAAACAACGGAGTTATCGGCTTATGACTCAAATCCATTTACTTTATCATTTGAAGCATTAGGAAGATTCTTTAAGTTTAATATTGGCTGGGCGATAGTAATTATCAGCTTAGCGTTTTTCGGGTTCCTAGGACAAATCGGACAATCAGTTGTAGATATGAACAACAGGGAAGAAACCTCATCTTATCAGAGTGAGAATGAAGAATTATTTGCTGATTTTAAAACACCCGACGAATCTTTCGAGACAGCCGCAATAATTGCCATCGTTGTCGGCGTCATAGTTGTTACTAGCATATTTGTAATTATTGGTTCAGCAATTGGTGTTTATATACAAGGAATGTTTAGCTATGTTGCTCTTGCAAGTGAAAAGAATAAATCTGTTGGTTTCTCTGAAGCATTTCAAGAAGTTGCAAAACGTTTCTGGCGATTATTTGGATCTCAATTACTGGCTTCACTCAAAATATTTGCTTGGTCTTTATTGTTCATAATTCCAGGGATTATCGCAGCACTCCGCTACAGTATGTTGCCTTTTGTAATTATGAGCTCGGATTCGTCCACGAAGGGAATCGGACTCGCTCATAAACAAACGAAGGAATTAGTAAGTAAACGACTCTTCGAGGTCTTTGGCGTTGCATTTGTTGGTGGAGTTATCCCTGTAATTGGAAGTCTAGTATCACTGAGCGGGAAGGCAGCTCTGCATAATCAGCTCTACGCCTACAACCAAGCAAACCAAGTAAAACCTCCTATACATTGGCTGAACTATCTGGGTCTGGTACTTGCCGCGGTATTTGTGATTCTAATGACATTAATTATTGGTTTAATAGTCTTCATAGCTATTCAAAATAGTTAGGCATAATCCCTACAACAATATTGGTTAAGGGATTATTAATAGGTTGCAGTTCAAACGAGCCGGCCAACGCCTGATTTAATCAGGCTATTCTTGGGTCATTATTTCTGGATAATTCACTGTACTGTGAGTATTATTAGTCAGGTATGAAAGAGAGTAAGGACACTACAGCAGATAAATTAGATGTACTACAGGTTGAGAAGCGTACCTTCCCACCAAGTTCCGGCTTTAGCGCCACAGCGCATATTAAGAGTCAATCTGAATACGAAGAAATGTACAAGCGTTCGATTTCAAACCCAGAATATTTTTGGGCGGAAATGGCAGAACAAAACCTTACTTGGTACACAAAATGGAACAAAGTACTGCAATATGATTTTCAAAAGCCTGATATTAAATGGTTCATCGGTGGAAAGCTAAATGTAGCCTATAATTGTCTGGATAGACATATCGAGGCTGGCCTAGGCAACAAGCCTGCCATTATTTGGGAATCAGATCAAGGTGAGCATTCTACATATACATACAGTGAATTGCTTACCGCTGTTAACAGATGTGCTAATGTTTTGAAAAAACTGGGAGTCCAAAAAGGCGATCGGATCACCATCTACTTGCCAATGATTCCTGAGTTGGCAATTACTATGCTTGCTTGCGCCCGTATTGGTGCAATACACAGCGTTGTATTTGCTGGCTTCTCGGCTCGTGCCTTGCGAGACCGAATTCAAGACTGTAAATCCAAAATTGTCATCACAGCTGATCAGGCCTTGCGGGGAGCAAAACATATTCCGCTCAAACAAACTTGCGATTCAGCTATTGTCGACTGTCCTACTATTGAAAAAGTGCTTGTAGTAAAACACTGCGCTGGAAAAATAGACTGGAACAACGATTACGATTTGTGGTGGCATGATCAGATGGAAGAAACTGATATCAGTGACGTATGTGTTCCAGAACAGATGGATGCTGAGGATGAATTATTTATCCTCTATACATCTGGTTCGACTGGCAAGCCAAAAGGTGTACTGCATACCACGGCCGGCTACTGTCTCTATGCAAACGTGACATTCCGTTACATCTTCGACTACCACCGGGATGATGTTCATTTCTGCACTGCAGATATTGGTTGGATAACAGGCCATAGCTATATTGTGTATGGCCCACTATCCAATGGAGCTACGACAATAATGTATGAAGGACTTCCGGTCTACCCTGATCCGGGACGATTTTGGGAAATATGTGAAAAGCACAAGGTCAACATTTTTTATACAGCGCCGACCGCAATTCGCTCACTAATGCGAGAAGGGGAGTCCTGGACTAGGAAACACGACCTTTCCTCACTCCGCGTACTAGGGACAGTCGGTGAGCCAATTAATCCTGAAGCTTGGATGTGGTATCACGATAATATCGGTAATGGTAAGATCCCGATTGTCGATACTTGGTGGCAAACTGAAACAGGCGGTATCTTAATCACACCTCTACCGGGAGCCACTACGCTCAAACCGGGCTCAGCTGGTCGTCCATTTTTCGGTATTCAGCCAAAGATACTTAAGGACGACGGTAGCGAGGCGGGCGTTAATGAGGGCGGTAAGTTAGTTATTGAAAAACCATGGCCAGGCATGTTGCGTGGCACGTTCGGTGACACTGAGAATAAGCGAGTTAAAGAGATATATTTCTCTCAATTCCCTGGAAAGTATTTTACTGGTGACAGCGCGCACATTGACGAAGATGGTGATTATTGGCTGATGGGTAGAGTGGATGATGTAATTAACACTTCTGGTCATCGCCTTGGAACGGCGGAAATCGAATCAGCATTAGTCAGCCATAGCTCAGTAGCAGAGGCAGCTGTGGTTGGTTATCCTCACAGTTTAAAGGGAGAAGGTATCTACAGTTTCGTGACTTTAAAGGAGGGCATTAACGCGACAGACGAATTACGAAAACAATTATCTGATCATGTCAGACTAGAAATAGGCCCGATTGCAACTCCTGATAAAATACAGTTTGCACGAGGCTTGCCTAAAACTAGAAGCGGAAAGATTATGCGTCGAATCCTACGTAGTATTGCAAATAATCAGCTTGATGCTCTTGGCGATACTTCGACACTTGCCGATCCGTCTGTAGTTGATAGCCTCGTACAACAACGACTGCTATAACTTCTATCAGAACTATAGACACTAACCCTAGGTAACACGGAAAACTTCTTCGACAGTAGTAATACCTTCATAAGCTTTGAGGAGTCCGTCTTGCATCATGGTCGTTAGACCTTCTTTGACCGCGAGGTCGTTAATAGTGTTGGTTGTTACGTCATTACTTGTTTGAGAAATAAGTCGCTCCATGGCTGGAGACATCACGAGCTGTTCTAGTATCATTGCTCTGCCTTCATAGGGAATCTCGAATCCCTTGCCAGTTTTTGGCCTTCTAAATTTAAATTTAGACATATCTGGCCTAACATCTTCTGAGAGTTTGTCGATGTTGTCTTTGACAACCTTTAGGACAAAATCTTTTGGCTGGTATTCTTCGGCAGCCTCAGGCTTGATGCGTCTAACTAATCGCTGAGCCATTACGAGTCGAATTGCAGAAGCCATGAGCGGATTCTGTCCAATCATATCCATTAATCGGCTAAGTGCAGCAGCAGCAGAGCTGGCATGAAAAGTAGCTAAGACAAGATGCCCTGTTAAGGCTGCCTGAAGTGCAGTATGTGCAGTATCAATGTCACGAATTTCCCCAACCATAATCACATCAGGATCTTCTCGCATGACAGCTCGCAATTTCTCGGCAAAACTATCTTTCTCGCTGGTAAAAACCGGAACTTGAGTAATACCCTCTATCTCATATTCAACCGGATCTTCGAGAGTGACTATTTTTCGATTTGGAGTATTTAGTTCATTTATAATCGAATACAGTGTGGTAGATTTACCGGAACCGGTCGGTCCTACCACCAGCATCATCCCATGAGGATGCCCAATCACAGCATCTAGCTTACTCATTTCTAACTCTGACAGTCCAAGATTAGACACTTGATTAAGTGAAGCGTTGTAGATGAACAAACGAACAACCACGTCAGACCCATACATAGTTGGTACGGTTTCAACACGCATATTTATTGTGCTGATGACACCCGTACTATCTACGAATTCCTGGCTTAGCCGACCAGATTGTGGATACCAAACATTACTTGATACTCCACTGCGGGCAGCTATATCTCCCATCACATAACTGAACTTCTGATGATCCAATACTGCAATAACATGTAGTTCGCCATCTATACGGAAGCGAATACGCACCACTTTCTTGCCTGGCTCAATGTGAATGTCACTGGCTCGGAGCATATAAGCTTGTTTGATAAGGAAAGCAAAAATATCTCTCGGTTTCTTTTCCTGAAGCTCCATTGTAATAGCCGCTAGGTTCGCACTGGCACCTTGGTCGGCAACAATAATGTTCGTATCCTCGACTATCGGGACTGGATCATAGCGATTAAGTAGCTCATCGAGACTACTTCGAGAAACTAATCTTGTTTCGACAACAAAAGTTGGGAACTGGTCTTTCAGCTTGTCGATTGTGGATTTATTTGTTTCAACCGTAAACGCAAATCTCAAATAAACATTTGTCTTTTCAAGAGGTGCAATATTCAAGGCCCGCATTTCTTTAGGGTCTAATAATCCCTCAAGTAGTTCGGGCGATTGCCCACGCAGATCAACATATGGGGTCTTGAGCAAAGCCGAGCGTTGTGCGGTAATATTCTCTTCTTGCTCGCGCAGATCAATAGTCATAGCTATCCTTTGATGTTGCCATAAGCAGTATTCTACCCGAGAAACGCTCGAGTTGAAAATGAAAATATTGCAAGATTGCTAGCAATCGTTGTTTTTCGCAAGAATTAGAACTGAGACAATCAGCTATACTTGTCTTATATGCAATTTGTTGAAGGATTAATACATCACGAATTTAAGACCAAAACCGGGGTAAACTGCGCTATCCGATGGCCAAATAAAAAAGATTTACGACAATTAACTGACTTCATTAACGAAATTGCTAAAGAAGATACCTATGTCGCATACGGACCTTCAGACCATGAGACCTTGGAAAGTGAAGCAAAATGGTTAGATGCCACATTAGTTGCCTGTGCAAATGGGAGCGAGAGTTACGTCGTAGCCGAGATAGACAATAAGATTGTTGGCGCGGCAGAGATTAAACGAGATTTATCTGGAAAATCACGAACTTTCCATGTAGCAAGTTTTGGGATAACAATCCTTGCCAATGCCCGAGGGATCGGTCTGGGAAACAAGCTAACGCAAACTTGTATAGATCACGCAATTAACCACGTTGAAGGAATTAGGATTATTAAACTAACGGCATTCTCTGAAAATACTACTGCAATAGAAATGTACAAAAAACACAATTTTGTTGAAGTTGGGCGCATTAAGAATGCATTGTTTAGACAAAATAAGTATAGTGATCAGGTGATTATGGTAAAGGAAATTCAATGAACATTACTCTTAGAACACTGACGACATCATCTCAATCTGAGCTTGAACAAATAGCACATTTATTATCGATATTGCGAGATAAGCCAGTCACGATTAATGAAATTTCTGCAGATATCGAGCAAATGATCCGAGAAGATGACCGAGCAATTATAGTTGCCGAAAATGAAGATACAATTGTTGGAATGATAGTATTGAACGTCATCGTGAAAATTAACCGGCGAGAAGTGAAATTGGATGAATTTGTGGTTGATCCAAATGCCCGTGGTGAGGGAGTAGGTAGCAAACTGATTAACGCATCGATTGAGTGGACATGGGAGCAAAACTGCGAACTGATTGAACTGACTAGCCGACCAAGTCGAGAAGCATCAAATCATTTGTTTCAAAAGGCTGGTTTTAAATTACGAGAAACCAACGTTTATCAACTCAAGAAGTAAAAATCTATTTTTCTTTTAGATCAAATGGGGTTGTCTGGTATACATGATTTACCCAGTTACGGTAGAAAATAGCAGCATTTGCACGCCATCTAACACGCGGTGGAATTGAAGAGTCGTCACCAGGAAAATAATTCTTGGGTAAGTCAATTTCTATTCCTTTTGCCCTGTCTCGTTCGTACTCTAGACGCAGGTCATCTGGGTCATATTCAGGGTGACCAAATTGATAAACCTGTGACCTATTCTTGTTGGCTACAAGATGCAGCCCTGCTTCATCTGACTTGGAAAGAATCTCCAACTCATCAAATTTTGCGATATCTACTTCTGTAACCTCAGTATGACGTGAATGCGGCACCCAATATTCATCATCGATATCTTTTAATAGAGTGTCCTCAGTCGATGCGGAAAGATGGCTAAAAACCCCAAACCGTTTCTGATTTAGGGGATGCTTTGGAATCTTGTAGTAATGATAGAGTCCTGCTTGTGCGCCCCAGCACAAGAACAATGTCGATGTGATGTGCTCGAGCGCCCAATCCATAATCTCAGTCAGCTCTTGCCAATAGTCAACATCTTCAAATTTCATTTTTTCAACAGGAGCTCCGGTAATGATAAGTCCATCAAGACCATCCTTTTTGGCTTCATCAAAAGTAACGTAAAATGTGTCTAGATGGTTTTTACTGGTGTTTTTTGGCTCATAGGATGTGGTTCTAATCATTACTGGCGTTACCTGCAGAGGAGTATCGCCAATCATGGTAAATATCTGAGCTTCGGTTTCTTCCTTTTTAGGCATCAAATTGAGCAAACCAATTCGCAAAGGTCGAATATCTTGAGTATCCGCCTGCTTGAGTCCCATCACAAAAACACCTCTTTGTTTGAGGATTTCATATGCGGGGAGGTTCTCGTCTAATCTAATCGGCATAGCGACTAGTATCATCCAAAAATTAACCGATATCAACCTCTGTATTATTATCGTGTCTAATGTTGTTTTATTCTTATTTTTATTGTATAATGATTTATTATGACACGCGTAGCACCAGGAGAAGCAAATCCTACACTTGCTGAAGCGGAGCAAATACTTCAACAGAAATTTATTTCCGCCGATCACACATATCAATTAGGAGATGGAGTGGGCTGGCTATTAGAATTTAATCCAAAATCAGATCAGACCCCTTTTACTGAAGAATCTCATGAGGAACAGCTTGACCCAACAGAGGCTGAGGACGAAAAAGTTGATAAAATAGTTGAGATAGCTGCAGAAGGTAATAACGGCCCAATCTTAGTAATTGGCGGTTTTGGAACTGGCGAACACGCCTATGCGGGGGCAAGGGGTCATCTTCACGGCAACGGCCGAGAACATGATGTCTACCAAGTAATTTCCGATCGTCGTAACAAAGGTCCTGAAATTATGGATACACATGCCGAAGCAGTAATCAAAAGCTTGTTGGTCATGCAAGAAAGTCTGCGCGACGACGAGAAGATTACGATTGTTTCTCACTCGCTGGGAGGACCAAAAATCCTATTAGCCTTGGCCAAACTCTTGACTGATGAAAAATATGAAAATGTAGCTCCCGGCTTGTTGAATTCAATCGGGGATATCATCATGGATGCCAGTGCTGGCTTTGACGAATCTCTGTCTAGTCGACCATGGCCGATAGCAACAGCTAGAATTACCGGACGACTAGCTGTCGGTCTTGCAAGGACACCACCTCGGATTGTCGGGAAAAAGCTAGAGCAGCGAGCTGCAAAAAAACGTGGTGAAGAAATCGAACAGTCTGATACAGCTATTCCTAAAGGTACCGCTGGTGAATTTATTGGTTACATGGCTCTTGCGCTTAACGAGAGTGTTGGTGAAGCGATTATGTGTTCGCGTGACTTCCTACCTCTAATTTCCGCTCTTAACGAAACCGAGCTATTAAAAGATAAGTTTATGATGATCCTGCGCGACAAAGAAGGTACGGTAAACACCAAGAAGAACATACCTAAAACTCTGACCAGACTAGAACGAGCAGGATTAAGAGTAATTACTGTAGGTGGTTATCATGATGCGCTCAGCACGGCTCCAGACCAGTTACACGATTTAACGCTGGCTCATGGTAGATCACAAACTTCTGACGCCGTTTATACGTACCCAACTCAAGAACAAATTGATGATATTGATGACGCAACCCCTGAATATAGTTG
>CAZFKV010000020.1:0-12869 GCA_964519575.1 uncultured Candidatus Saccharibacteria bacterium
TTTATCAGCTACGCTGATGCCGAATAGAGATCGAACATAAAGCACTTCCTGATGAAAGAGTGTCATATCAACAATAGAAAGCAAGTACTTGCCCGAAGGGATGCTTGTCACTGTACTTGTGCATTGTTGAATATGACAACGAAATCATAAAGAAGTGTGTCCTGTTCGTGGCTTTTGCGATACTTTTGCCACCAAAAGTGTCAAAGGATTTGTTTCTTTGGAAAAGAAAGGACTAATTTGCGACACTTTGAAGCAAAAGTGGCATTAGTTTGGTTTCCCACCTACCGGCAGGCAGGTTTGAAAGAACAATAAACAAATTTTGTTTATACTAATCCTATGCATGTTTATTTTTCAGGTATCGGTGGCGCAGGACTTGGCCCTTTAGCACTCTTAGCTCGCGATTGTGGCTACGAGGTTTCTGGATCTGATTTGCACAATAGTACTTTCACTCAGAAATTACACAAAGCTGGTCTTGATATTGCTATTGGCGAACAAGATGGTTCGCACATAAAGACAATTAACACTGCGAAACCAATTGACTGGTTCGTCTATACAGCCGCCTTGCCTATCGATCATCCTGAGCTAGCATTTGCTAGTGATGAGTCTGACATCCGTGCAACAAAGCGCGATGAGTTCATTAACGAAATCCTTGAAGATAAAGAGCTACACCTAATAGCTGTCAGTGGCACACATGGCAAAACAACTACTACCGCAATGCTAATTTGGCTTTTCAAACAATTCAATATCCCTCTGGCCTATCAGGTTGGCACTAATTTACCGTGGGGTCAGAGCGCTCAGTACGTCGAAGGAGCCCAGTATTTTGTCTATGAAGCTGATGAATACGACCGCAATATGCTCCATTTTCATCCAGATGTCACTGTTCTAACAACTATCGACTACGACCACCCTGACACCTACCCAACTAGAGAAATATATGCCCAAGCATTTCGTGATTTTGCCGAACAATCCGAGCATGTCATTACTTGGCAATCAGTAGTAAAGTCAGCATCACTTGTTGATATCGATGCCATTGTTGATGATGACGTAGATATCAGCAGTATTGAACTGGCTGGTAAGCACAATCGCCAGAACGCTTACCTTGCGACTTTGGCCTTTCACCATGTAATGAACCACGTGCCGAAGCAGGACATCATTCCTGCAATCAATCACTTTCCTGGCACAGAGCGACGCTTTGAACGCATAGCTCACAATCTGTACTCAGACTATGCGCACCACCCAACTGAGCTCTCTGCGGTCGTCCAGATGGCTTCAGAGCTAGAGAAAGGTCCTGTCATCGTCTACCAGCCACATCAGGACAAACGACAGCGTGAGATTGCCTCAGAGTATAAGGATGTCTTTGCCAAAGCCAGCAAAGTGTACTGGCTACCGACCTACAACCCATCGGGACGCGATACAGAAAATGTAATGACACCCGAAGAATTAGTTGATAAATTAGCCAACCCTGAAATTGCTGAAGTAGCTGAAATGAACGAAGACCTTAAAAAGAAAATTAATCTTCATTTGAAAAACGGTGCATTAGTTGTGGCCTGTTCTGCTGGCACCCTAGACACCTGGCTCCGGCAGAACTTCGCTTGAAATAGTTTTAGCGGTTGTCGCCGGAGCCTTTGATTTGGCCACGGTCTTTACGAGAAGCGAGCTTATCTAGATTGCCTTGAGCAACTTCCTCAAGCGGGACGTCGAGATAATCCGCCAGGGCCTGAACATACCAGAGCACATCACCGAGTTCTTTTACGATTTCTGCCTTATCAGCATCACTAATAACGCCATCCTTATCTCGGATGATTTTCTTCATTTTCTCTGCAACCTCACCAGCCTCGCCAACCAGGCCAAGCGTTCGATACACGGCTGAGTTCCAAAAGTCTTTCTCTTTATGGACTGCTGTTACTATTGCTTTCTTCTGATATTCGTCAAACGTCATGACTAACACACCACACCAGTCTGCTGATTAGCAGAGCCAATCACTCTACTGGTGTTTCTGGCACATTTGCAGTAGTTTTCTCTGCGGGAATCAGTCGAAGTATTAGTCATACACATCTCCTTCGAATTCCTCAATAAGAACTACTGCAACCGTATGCAGCTGTGTCAGTCATGAGGTGAACTTAATAATTATTTTTTAGCTTTTTTGACTGTTTTCTTGACGGTCTTTGTAGATGAAGTAGCCGCTGATTCAGCCTTAGCCTTTTTACCAAATCGAATTGGATTTTCCTTAACGACAAAATGATAAAAAGCTAGAGCGAATAGTGCTAGACCTAGGGCAAGACAAAAAGCATAAATATTGCTTAAGTTTTCGATCCACCAAGGTACTGCTTTACCCTGAGCGGCGGTTGTTTGATATTCAGTTTGTAATCCTGTTAGGTACTTCTGCAGAGGTATTGATAACGCTATTTGCACAATGTCTTTTATGACGAGTGCGATTATACCTCCCAAGATTATTGCTGGTAATTGAATATTACTTTCTGATTTGGCCATTCTTATTTTATCCTTTACTTTTATCTAATTTATCAAGCCTTAGGGCTTTAACTCCAAAGTATATAACAGCTGCGACGACAATAAAATCTATTATCGTTGAAACAAACTCTCCCCATCCAAGTTTTACATTACCAACGAGCAAAAATTTCTCATTCAGAGCCACCTTACCTAGCAGTGCGCCAATAAGTGGGTTGATGATATTTTCAACTAGAGAAGATACGGTTTTGCTGACTGCTCCTCCCAAAATAAAACCGACGGCAAGTCCGACGACTCCTTGTTCACGAACGAAATCCATAAACCCTTGCAAATGAGATTTTGCATTTGCTTTCATTCAAAATTACCTTTCTGAAATTATAAATTATTATTTTACTTTACATTGATAACATAACGTCGCGTGCTTGTACAGTCGCGGTGACATCATGAGCTCTGACGATTTTTGCTCCCGCGCCAAAGGCAAGAGCCGCAATCGCAACAGACCCAGCCCTTCTTTCCTGAGCATTTTCTGTGCCAGTAAGCTGGCCAATGAACCTTTTGCGACTAGCGCCAATCAGGACTGGAAATACACCAGAGTAGTCCAGCGGGTTGAGGGCTAATTCTAAATTAGCACCAGGATGTCTTCCCGGCAACGAAGAGAAATTACCTTGTTGAAGATCACCAAACCCTAGTCCAGGATCAAGAATTATTCTATCTTTGGCAATACCCTTTTTGACAGCTCTCGTAACTAGTTCGGCCATTTGTTTTCGGCAATTATCAATAACCGGTTCGGTCAGAGATTTATGTCTCATCAACACAACACTACATCGTGTTTCGGCGACGAACGAAGCAAGAAGATTGTCTGTAAGACCACTGACATCGTTAATAAAATCTGCTCCGGCCGCAATTGCCAACCTTGCCACCAATACTTTCTGGGTATCAACGCTGATTGGTATCGTGGGGTCGTAGGCACGTATTGCCTTAATGACTCTGGTTACTCTCTTAGCTTCCTCGTTACCAGCCACGGGCATATGCCCTGGTCTTGTAGACTCGCCGCCAACATCAATTATATCTGCCTTAACAGCGACAATTTCTTTGATGCGTGATTGGAGCTTAGCGTCGGTACTAAGTGATCCATCATCACTAAATGAATCTGGGGTGGCATTCATTATAGCCATAACTGCTGGCTTACCGAACTCGATTGTTTTACCGGAAGCGCTAAATATTTTCCAATTCATTGGATTTGTATAATAACAGCTACCTTATTTGCTTCACCATAGCAGACTCTAATTCAAGAATTGTAGAAGCCTGCTTGTTGACTATATTATTATCGCCGACATAATAATCTATGGTTTCAGAAAAATAACTTCTTGCCTGATTTATTGTTAAAGCTGGAGGCATCCCTTCAGGATTGGCACTAGGAGCAATAAGTGGTCCAGTCTGAGCAATAAGCTTTCGCATTTCACGACTTTCTGGCAGTCGAAAAGCTAAGCTTGAACCGCCACGAGTTAAATACTTGGGCGCTTTGTTGGTTGGCAAAATAAGTGTGACTGGTGCTGGCCAGTAGGAGGTAGCGCGATCAATGTACTCACGGTCAACACCAAAATTTGCGACCTGTTCGGCGTTATTTATCAAAATGATACAAGGTTTGGTTTGGGCACGACCTTTCAATAAATAGACTTGCTCGACAGCTGATGGCATGTCTGATCTTGCTAGTATTCCATAAATTGTATCCGTGCGCCCAACAACGATTCCGCCCCTGTTTAACTCAGTGACGGTCTTATTGTCATAGTAAAATGATGTCGGCATTATGCTACCGATGTTAGCACGAGTGGCGGTTTGTCGGATATACTCTTGGGTATGGGAATAAGCACAAGAATTATAACTGAATGGATTTACACTGTTGGTCCTAGAATTGTACTAATAATTGTTCTTGCTTGGATTCTTCAACGATTTGGAATGATGATAATGGAAAGATTCATTCGGCAAGCAATCAAGCCTGATCAGTTTGCTCTTCCTAGCGATGAAAAACAACGAGAAGATACCTTGATTTCCATACTTCGAACAGTACTGAATGTACTTTGGGTAGCCGTAGCAATAATGCTAATTCTAGATGAAATTGGTTTAAGCATTGGACCACTTATTGCCAGTGCCGGAATCGTTGGTGTGGCACTGGGTTTTGGTGGACAATGGCTGATCCGCGACCTTATATCAGGACTTTTTATCGTCATTGAGAACCAATTTAGAGTTGGAGATATTGTTACTCTACATATTGGTGCTAGTGGAATGCAAGAAATCTCTGGTCGTGTTGAGGATATGAGCCCAAGACTTACAGTTTTGCGAGACCTAGATGGCAAGGTTCATCATGTACCCAATGGTTCGATTGCTGTTGCGACAAATATCAGCATGGAATTTGCAGGCATTAATCTCGACATCGGCATAGACCAAAAAGTTAAACTAGAAACAGCCATAAAATTAATAAACGACATCGGACAATCGTTAGCTGAGGACAAGGAATGGCAAGATAAGATTCTTGAGGCCCCTCAATTTCTGCGAGTTGATGATTTCTCGGATAAGTCGGTAATAATAAAGATTACTGGCAAAACTTTGCCGATGGAGCAGTGGGCTGTCAGTGGTGAATTACGTAAACGATTAAAATTGTCTTTCGACAAAGCCGGCATTTCTCTTTTTGCCAGTAACGGTAAATAAACCAAAGTACCGCTTTAAAGTATCTACCTGCCAATAGGCATTACTGATTTGTCTTGCTTTAACATGAACCAACACTTAATAGCAGTCTCCCCAATCTTTTCTGCTAAGCATTCGACTACTAATTTCCTTCGGTTAGCCAGCTTTTTGTTATTAGAATTCTTAATCCTCTTAATTGCTTTGACCGTTAGATCTCGCGTCCTATTGTAAATTATTGGCATTTTATTTCCCTCCTTATTCTTTCGTCTCAATTAAAAAGCCCTCTTCTTTGTGAAGAGGGCTTTGCTATGTGCGTATTGTTGTTTGTTATTGTTTCAACGACATATCAAAGCCCCGCGCATGAATTGATTGCGCCATTGAAATTGTAGCTTTTGCTATAAACTGATATGCCATAATTTAATTTTTCCAAAAATCGACTTGCTTGTCAATTGAAACGGCACCACTTATCTAAAGAGATATTTACAAAAAGCTGCCTGGTTTTAGCTTATTTAGTTTTGTGGCTTGTTATGGAACGATATATTTCCGTCAACAATGCCCCAAATCCAGCTGTCGTGACAGCAAGACCAGCTAAGAAGCCGATAGCCGGAATAATTGATACAACATAATATAGCCCCAATCCAGTAGCAACTGCTTGATAAAGACTCGGAACCTCAGCCTTCTTACTTTTACTCCGACGCAGAACCCAGTCACCAATAGCTACAGCAGTAAAAATCTTCGCAATATACAGACCTATACCCCACACTAGCAATGTGATTACGCCTAGAGGTATCCCGACCAGTGTAGTCATAAGGAATAGAGCCAGTGGTACGCCAGCCAAGATTGCTAACAACCCAATACCCATAATCTGAAGTGGTTTTTCGATTATCCTATTGGCAACGTGTCGAGTATGTCTTTTGTTGATAAGAATAATTGCCAAACCAGTTACAAATGCCATAGCAAAACCTATCATGGCATTAATAATCCGAGCCCCAAACAAACTACCCGCTGCTTGTTGTTTAGACATTTCTACTTGTTGAGGTTCAAATACAAATTTTGCGTCATCATCAATTTTGGCTGGACTAGTTGATTGGTATTTTACTTTTCCTTTGATGTCTGACTTCTCACCAAAAATAAGTTTATTGGTTCCAACATTGACTGATCCTTGGACTGGCGCATTAATAGTAAGGCTTTCGCCGCCTGCAACAATTCCGCGCCCTATCGAGCCGTCTAGTGAAATCGCTGCCCCAGCAACTTGTACGCCCCCGCCAATCGTACTATCTCGGCTGACAGCAATGTCACTACCAGCACCACTAAAGCTATCACCAATTTTGGCACCAGAAGTTACACTTATCGTATTGCCAGCTACCCGCAAATCATCGCCTACTACACCAGTTACTTCAATCAGTCTGCCAGCTGCTATCACATCACCATTTACCGTTCCTCGGATCGTGACTCTGCCAGCAGTTACATAGACATCGCCATTTACAATTCCATCGATTGTTAGTGACTCAGCTGCAACATAGACATCATCGTTAACTACTTGATCTTGAGAAATAGTTACCGAGTTGTCGCTACTTTTTGCATAGGCAAAAACAGATACTGGTAGAACCAATAGCATTAATAAACTGGCTAATCCGACATATAATTTCTTCATTTTAATACCCTTTAATTATCTACTAGTTAGTATAGCACTTGAGTCACTGCATTTGCAGATGGGTCAAAGGGTTGCAAAAAGCCTTTGACTACTGTAAAATCTATCCATGGTAGAGCAAAATATCCCCCTCGCCCTAACTTTCGACGATGTCCTACTTGTGCCCGGTGCCAGCACCGTATTACCCCCTGATGTAAATGTAACTGGTAAATTCTCTAACAAAATCGATCTCAACATTCCAATAGTTAGTGCCGCAATGGACACGGTTACTGAGTCTGCTACTGCAATAGCTCTGGCTCGTGCTGGTGGGATTGGAGTATTGCACCGTTCTATGTCACCAAGCGATCAGGCAACAGAAGTTCGCAAAGTAAAACGCGCCCAGAGCTCAATCATTCGCGATCCAGTAACTGCAAAAGCAAATCTTACCGTCGATCAAGCCAATAGATTACAAGTCACAGGAATACCAGTGTTGGATGACGATGGAGTATTGCTCGGTATTGTTACGAATCGCGATCTACGCTTTATAGAAGACAGCACGCAAACTTTAGGTGATATTATGACCACCAAAGTCATTACCGTGCATGAAGATATTTCAGACGAAGATGCTCTCAAGTTAATGCACGAACATCGCATCGAAAAACTTCCAGTTGTCGATCAGAACAACAAACTACTTGGACTAATTACATTTAAAGATATCGACCAGCGCAAACAATTTCCACACGCTTGCTTAGATTCATCGGGCAGATTGCGTGTCGCAGCAGCTGTCGGAACAGACGTAATTACTGATGAGCGGGTAGCCGAACTTGTCAAAGCTGACGTTGATGCCATAATTGTTGATACTGCGCATGGACACAGCCAGAAGGTAATCGACACAATTAAGCGAATCCGCAGTAATTATCCAGATTTACAACTTATCGCTGGCAATATTGCAACTGCTGAAGCAGCAGAAGCACTAATCTCAGTCGGTGTTAATGGTTTAAAGGTAGGCATCGGTCCGGGCAGTATCTGTACCACTCGAATTGTTGCTGGCATTGGCGTCCCTCAGCTTACCGCCATTCAGAATGTATCCAGTGTTGCTCGCGCCAAGGGTGTCCCAGTCATCGCTGATGGTGGTATCAGGCAGAGTGGTGACATAGTTAAAGCACTGGCAGCTGGCGCAACTTGCGTTATGATCGGCGGACTTTTAGCCGGTACTGACGAGACGCCGGGTGATCGAATGCTATTCCATGGACGAGCCTACAAAACTTACCGAGGTATGGGTAGTATTGGAGCAATGCAAAAGGGTTCACGCGATCGATATTTCCAAGATAATCTAGACGAATTTGATCTTGAGCAAAAGCTTGTTCCTGAAGGCATTGAAGGTCGAGTCCCTTACAAAGGTCCACTATCGACAACTGTATTCCAACTTATTGGTGGTTTGCGAGCTGGAATGGGCTATGTGGGAGCTGATTCGCTTGATCAACTTTATGAAAAGGGTCGTTTTGTTCAGGTGACTCAATCAGGTATCCGCGAGAATCATCCACACGATGTGGAGATTACTAGTGAAGCTCCAAACTATCGTCCATAGATTCTGGCCAATACGTATATAGCAATATTGCATGCCAGCAAATAAATTCTTACATCTCAGGTCTACCCCCCCAATAGAGATAAACATCCGATTATCGACGCTGTTTGCCTTTTGACAGCGGTGTTGATGCCACTCACGGCTATACCTCAAATATTGAAGTTGCATACAACACAAGATTCTTCAGGAGTTTCATTAACCATGTGGCTTCTCTATTTAATAGGGATAGTGCCATTTCTTATCTATGGGCTTGTTCATAAACAATTACAGCTCATAATACTTAACTCTCTCTGGCTAGTTGTAAGTATTTTGGTTATTAGTGCTGTGCTGATGTACGACTAGCCGACCGTAACTTGCGGGTAGAACGCGACAAAGTTTGCGAAGTCCTTACCGACCGTCTCGACTGATCCTTCTTTAGGCTCAGGATAATACCAGGCTAGATTCTTGCCGCTGTCATCAACGACATTGTAGTAACTTGCCTCTCCCTTCCAATGACAGGTTGTATGTAGGTCGCTGGGGCTAAAGAATTCCTTTTTAATGCTGTCTGGCGGGAAATAACTATTGCCTTCGATATGAATAATGTCAGCGTCATTCGCTTCAGCAACAACTTTCCCTTGATAAGTTGCAGATTTCATTTAATCTCCTTAATGTTTAAGTAATAGCTTAAAGTATAGCAGAATATGACTAGCTATCAACTACAAGCCGAATGATTGATTGCTGACTTGGTCGTCGCTAAAATCAGTTTCTTCAACATCGTTCTTCGAGAAATCTTCGTTTAATTGATCTATCTGCTTCTTGATTTCGTCTGAATCAACTGGTGCTGTGGATTGTAAAAGGTCTTTTTTGGTTTTTTCTATCCCTGACTTATTTATTACCGGCTTTTTAATCGTGCTATCTACTCCCGATGCCTCATAGGCAACATAGCCCAAGCCGACCAGTAGCAGAGCGACAGCAACCGCAACCACGATAGCAATAACGGCAATATTCTTATTCTTTTTTACGTCTTCATTCATAAAGCTGGCTCACTTTTAGTTGAATTACTGTCTGTTGATGATTCGTCCAATTCATCACGAATTGTCTGCATATGGGGAACGACCTGATTACGAACATATTCGCGTATTGTGTTGGCAGCAACTCTTACATCGTTATTGGATTCGCGAACCTTAGCGACCGCTTCTTTAATTGCGTCGGTATTGCCGTCTGTTGGGCACTGTATATTGGCGGCAGTACGCATACTTGAAACAAAACTCGAGAATTTCGTTTCAAAATCTGCAACATAGTCATTTAACACTGTTATGTCTGCCGAAATATCAGCGGTACTAACTTCACTATTATTCTCTTCCAATCTGACAACAATATTATCGAGTCGATCAATTAAGTTCTGGTAGCGCTTAAGGTGTCGCTGTTTAGTCTTGTCGCTGACTTCTATCCTTTTATCCAACCTATCCTGAGCCCGCTCACAGACAGCATTTTTCCTAATGTTACTATTTGATTGTTGAGCGTTTACCGACGACAGTTCTTTAGCTGTTTCTCTTAGGTGTTCTGCTGCTTCAACTCTTGTAGCATGCTCTATGCCTTCGTGCGCACTGACAGGAATAAAAGAAGTGAGAGCTAAGACCAGAACAATGAGTCCAAGTTTCTTGACCATATTGATAGCAATTATAGCATATCGGCAATAAAACGAGGGATTTATTGGGCCGTTATTGCTGACAGTTATTTGTACTTATTATCGAGTTCTGTGAGAATATTGAGCAATTTAGTTCTCATTTCAGCTGAATATGGATTGTACTTTTCAACTGTCATCGTCAGATCATTAGAGTGATGTGATTGAATCTCAGCAATCTTCAGTAGATGACTGAAAAATACAGTTGATGATTTTGTTTTTCCCAAATTCAAATCTATTAATGCTTGAGCAATATAAAAAGTCAAACCATGCACGACCGCCATCTCTTTATCATGTGATTCAGGACTCGAAAAACGAACTTTGCAACCGAGATCTTCGATTAACTGAACAACTTTCTGTTCTGCTTCTTTCCCGCGCCCTCCACACACCACGACTTCAGGCTGGTCTAGGTTGGTGATTGTTTCTGGACCAAATAGTGGGTGTGTCCCCACAACAGATACGGTCTCGGGTAGAATCCTAAGCATCGTATCAATTGGCAAAGTTTTCACCGAACAAACATCTATAACTATTGTTTTAGGATTCAAATGCTCCCTTAGTCCAAGCAATACTTGTTCAAATGCACTAAATGGCACAGCTAAGATAATTAGATCGGCTGTAATGAGACTATCCAATTCAACTTGTTTAGTATTTTTAGGCAAATCAATTGTGATCGGACTACGATTGTAAATTAGTAGATTGTCGACACGTCGATAAAGTGCTTTTGTAATCAGTTGAGCAAAAGGACCAAAGCCAATAATACCAATGTTTTTAAACATGGTATTAATCTCGATATACTTGATTTAAAGCATAATCATGAATCGCATCAAAGATTTTCTGAACTGCTTGAGGATTCAGATTCTCTTTTGACGAAAATTGTTCTACTCTCTTTTTAATCTGATTCCATCGATCATCGTCAAATGCTGCTTTCCCACTAGCTTGTTTGATCGCCTTAACTTCTTTGACCAAGGCAAACCTTTTGGCCATTAGATGAACTAACTGCTCGTCAATTGTATCTATTTGTTTACGCAGTTCATCCATATCTAGACGATTGTCAGCCAATTATTGCTCTCATCAGTTGAACCGTAAACAACTTTGCTAAAAGCTTCCTTTAGTCTCGCAGTAACAGGTCCAACTTCCTGGCTAATTGGCCGTCTGTCCACAGCGCTTATCCAGGCAACCTCGGTTGCAGTACCAGTAAAGAATGCTTCATCGGCAGCGTAAAGCTCACTTCGTCGAACAATTCTTTCAATTACCTCTATACCCATTTTATCTGCAAGCTCGATAATACTTCTGCGGGTGATTCCTTCCAGTAAATCCCCGCCAAGTGCCGGCGTTATCAGTTTACCGTCTCGTACAATAAAGAGGTTCATGACTGATCCTTCGGTAACATTACCTTGATGATCAAGCATAATTGACGCATCTAGTCCGTTTTCGGCTGCCTCTTCAATTGCAAGGGCAGCATTGATGTAGACTCCAGTTGCTTTGCTACGAGCAGGAATGGCATGGTCTGGCACTCGGATCCAACTACTGACCCCGACTGATAGCCCTTTAGCAGTATCAAGGTATTCTTCTAATTCCAGCATATAAATACCCAAATCAAATTCACCAGTTAGTGAAGGGCCTAGGTTCGTATCTGATTTATAATAAAAAGGTCGAATATATGTGTCAGTCTTCGGTTGATTGGCTTTTGCCAACTCAATAATTTTATTTTCAATTTCTGAGGCGTTTATCGTCTTTGAAAAATGCAGAAGCTGGGTGCTCTGCGCCATTCTTTTAGCGTGATCGGTTAGCCTGAAGACACCTAGACGGCCATCAGCTTGTTTGTAACCACGAATACCGGCAAAACAACCAATGCCGTATTGTAAGGCAGATGTACTCAAAGGTAGTGTTGCTTCTTCGTACGGAACTATCGACCCACGGATATAAGCTTTTGGTAGATATTCACCTGTCTTTGCCATTAATGACCTTTCGTATGTTTACTTAGTTCTCTAATCATCTCGATTGTTGTATCAACATCCACACAGGCATCAGTTCGGGACAGACCATAACCAAGACCATTACCTTCATTGATGTAGCCTTCGAGCATGACGCCTCGAATCTGATTATTGCGCTTTTTCAACACTTCCAGTGTACGCCGAAAAGCTGCCTTCTGACCAGCTGCTGACTTCCCGCCACCCTCTGCTGCGGCATTCCCATGCGACACATCAATTACAACACCTGTATCGGATAATCCGATTAGTTTATTCAATCGACTGACTTCATCGATATCATTTAGGGTAATGTTTGAACCAGACTCCTTGCCCCTAAGACAAACAGCTGAGTTTGGGTTTCCTGGTGTATCGTGAAGTGCCAGAACGCCTTCGTTATCGATTAATGGTACCTGATGATGTGGTGCTCCGACGGTTGTCCGTGCCTGAACTGCCGGTTTTAATCCGCCATCACCTCGATTCTTAAGCAGAATTGGTAATTTAGGAGCGCTGGAACACATGAGGCGCACATTTTGCACTTCGATACTCCGAGCCCCAATCCAGCCAAGTGCAAGCAAGTCTCCATACCATGCTAGATGATATGGCTCAAGAAGTTCCATGGCTAGAGCAACCCGTTCAGCGACTTTCAGAAGTTGATCACGGGCTTTCTCAACGGAATCCTGTTCGAGACCTCTCCATCCAAGAGTTGTACGAGGTTTTGCAGGATTAGCACGAACAATAACTTTCAGTTGATCTTTTACTTCTTCGGCGACAGGAAGAATCTTTTCAACAAACTCATGAATTGCCTCTGTTTCATCTAGCGAGCAAGGACCGACTATCATTAGGCGTCGCTTACTCTTACCATTAATGATATCG
>CAZFKV010000021.1:0-12210 GCA_964519575.1 uncultured Candidatus Saccharibacteria bacterium
GTCATTACCTAGATCAGAAACGCCTCGATGAAGGCCTCTTCCGTCTACCCGATGCCGCGATTCACCTTCAAGACTAAGCACTATTGCTTAATACTGGCTATATCTGTAAACTAACCTTTGGTTTATGAGTAAAATTCCGAATGTAACGGCTGTCGTAGGCGGCCAATGGGGTGACGAGGGCAAAGGCAAAATTGTCGACTATTTGGCAACTGATGCCCAAGTCGTTATTCGTGCACAAGGTGGTGATAATGCAGGACATACAATCCGCAATGAAAAAGGAAAGTTTGCTCTCCATCTAATACCTGCCGGTATTTTCAATCCAGACAGTCTAAATATCATTGGTGCGGGTACTGCTCTCAACCCCAAAACAGTACTGGAGGAACTTGCAAGTCTCGAAGAACGTAATGTTGATACAAAGAATCTATTAATTGACCCGAAGGCGCATCTCGCATTTGATTATCACCGCGTGCTCGACGGGCACCATGAAGAAAGTCTCGGTGACTACAAAATTGGTACCACGAAACGAGGTATCGGTCCTACCTATATGGATAGAGTGGAGAGAATTGGATTACCAGCTCGGCTTTTGCTCGATACAGATGCCGCACTAAAGCATCTCGAATCAGTGCTGGAACGAAAGCGAAATACATTCCCGAGTTTAGCCAAAAAGGATGAATTACAAGTTAGCTACTATGAGGATTTGCTCCGTGAATCTAAAGCTCGACTACAAGATATTATCAAACCTGTTACAGAACTAATATCTGAACGATTGCATGACGGACAGCGATTCCTTGTCGAAGGTGCACAAGGCGCATTGCTTGATATTAATCACGGAACATATCCCCGTGTGACAAGTAGTAATACTATTGTTGCCGGACTGCTTGCTGGGTCAGGTATTCCACCACGATATTTAACCAGAGCTGTCGGTGTGTTCAAGGCCTACGAATCACGAGTAGGAGAGGGTGGTATGCCAACGGAATTGCTTGATGATATGGGCAATAAGCTACGTGAAGCCGGACAGGAATACGGCACCACGACAGGTCGTCCTAGGAGAGTTGGTTGGTTTGATGGACCGGCAGCTCGCTATGCTCAGAGCATCAATGGCTTCACAGATATTGCTTTGACTCGTGTCGACACCCTAGCTAATTTTGATGAAATCAAACTCTGCACATCATACGAAGGAGATGAAACTTTTTCACCTGATGATGCGCATCTGCTTGACCAAAAACCAGTGTTGGAAAGTTTCAAAGGGTGGAATGAATTCAAGGCAGAAAACTTTGATGGCTTACCAGAATCTGCTCAAAAATATTGCCGTTCAATCGAGGACTTGTTTATCGATGCCAAACTCAGTTTCATCGGCACTGGTGAATCTCGTGATGATCTCATTGTAATACGCTAGATGAAGACTATTCCCTATAACGATAATTACTCTAAAGAGGTTTTTTCACTACATGTTCGAGGTTTAAAATGCGTTAATTCCTACATTGGCAGTAAGGAAGCACGCGACAAATTAGACAGTGATATGAAGGATATCGATGAGCACTATTTAAAGGGCAGTGGCATTTTCCTCTTAATGATTGATGACAATAACTCATTAATCGCAATGGGTGGTATTAAAAATGAAGGCAATGGCAAAGGAACATTAAAGCGACTTCGTGTTGAACCTGAAATCCAAGGTCGTGGTTTAGGCTCTCAAATGTTAGGCGAGCTCCTTGACTGGGCACGACATCATAATTTTAAATCGATTAATACTGATTTTGTTAGTCCAAGTTCACTTGCAGACTTCTATTCTAAGAATGGCTTTTCACACAAAGAGTCTATTCATCGGCAACTTGCTGAAACTGAATGGGATGAAGACGTCTACACAATAAATCTCTAGGGTGTAATCCAGTAACGTTTGAGGATATCCATATGATCAAAGGCCAACTGGTCTTGAGCTGGCAGACCATTAACATCGAACCAGCGCATATCTTCTGATTCGTCATCTGGTTCCTGGACTTTTTCGCCAGCAATACCTTTGTGCACAAAAGCAATATTCTGACGATCATCACCTCGTTCGGGATCATCAATGATTGCTATTCGTTCAATGGACTGCAACTCATAACCTGTCTCTTCTAATACTTCACGACGTGCAGCGTCGATTGTTGTCTCGTCACGATCAACAAATCCCCCAGGTAGCGCCCAGAGTCCGGCTCCCTTATTCATATGTGCTGCTCGCTTGATTAGAAGCACCTGTCTTTTGTCGTTGGTTACAATCGTATCAACTACGCAATGACGTAAGTTGGCTTTGAACCCTTCCTCAAACGTGCAATCGATCATAGGTCGAAAGCTTGACGCCATTTAGCAGCAATGGCCTTGGCCTTATCATGAGCAAGGCCAGTGTAGTAGATTTCTGGTTCAAGAATCATATTGTGCTCATCCTCGGTCATCTTAGACCAGTATTCATTCATAACCTCGTCATCGTTCTTAACAGCGTCTCCAAAGCTCAAACCCGCATCAAGTGCTGAGTGCGCAATCGACTTAGCCTTTTCATGTCCATCAGTATGACCAAGTTTTCCTAAAATAAGATAAAGTGGCTCAGCACCAATGGCGCCTTTGCTCATCTTGAGATTTTTCTGCATTGCGTCCTCATCAACTTCAATCTTGGCCATGGTGCGGCTCAGTCGCTTGGCCATCTCGGCAACGCAATCAACCAATACAGGGTAGAAACGAGCAGAGGATGAATCTGCCAAATCACGTTGATGCTCACTGATGAGATTCTGTTGTACGACTAACTGCTGGGCAAGAACTTCACGATACAACCCGCCGACATTTTCAAAATTAATTGGATTACGTTTGTGGGCCATAGTAGACGAGCCAGTTTGGCCTGCCTCGAACTTCTCGCGCAATTCCGCGATTTCACTACGTTGCAGGTGACGCATGTCATGTGCAAGGTTACTCATCGCACCGGCAGCAATGACCGCTTCAGCCAGCAGGCGTGCAAGAGATTCAGGAGGTACAATCTGGGTAGAATGTTCGGCAACTTTTAGATCAAGCTTAGCAAGGATTGCTTCTTCAAAAGCTCTAGGGTCATCAAAGAATAGCGACGATGCATTGTATGCACCGACAGCGCCTGAGAATTTACCCTGAAGCTCCTGACACAGCGCCTCGAGTGCTTGTATGCTCTGACCGAGTCGACTAAGGTATTCTGCCAGTGCGAAGCCAAAAGTGATTGGAACTCCATGCTGACCATGCGTACGGCCAATTTGTACCGTATCAGCGTATTGTTCTGTCAAGTCAATTAGTATTTTCATCAGTTCTTTAAGTCGAGGAATAACTACCTTGTTAAAAGCCGCTTTGTATTGAACTGCACTAGCACTACTTACAATGTCATAACTTGTAGCGGTCATGTGCACGTATGGTTTGGATTGATCTGATATTTTTGACTTGATCACATTTACCAGTGCTTTGACATCATGTCGGGTTTTTTGCTCTTCTTCAAACACTTCAGCTGCAGTTACACTTCTGGCCGCCTTATCGATTTCATCGGCAACAACTTCGCTACAGACGCCAAATTCAAATAGTGTTTGAGCAAGTGCTGCCTCAATATAGGCTTGGTAAGAGACGCGAGCTTGTTCACTTAAATACTGGGAAACTGCAGGGTCAAAATATCGTCCGTCAAGTGGATCGACTCCACTGAATCGACGCTCCTCATTATCTGGCAACGGAGGAACTATAGGTTTAAGATTCATAACAGCGCCTTTCTTACATTAGTTTCAATACGACTCTCAATATCATCATAACTTTCACGCTTAAAAGATTCACCTGTCATTTTCTCGAATAATTCGATGTATCGTTCGCTGATAACCTCAACTATTTCTTCAGTCATCTCTGGAACAGTCTCACCATCTTTGCCACTAAAGCCGTTATCCATCAGCCATTCACGAACGAATTCTTTGCTTAGCTGGCGCTGTTTCTTGCCAGCCTTAAAGAGTTCATCATAACTGTCAGCATAGAAGTAGCGTGAAGAATCCGGTGTATGAATCTCATCGACAACGACGATTTCGTCTTCCATCGTAGTGCCGAATTCGTATTTAGTGTCACAGAGAATGAGCCCTCGTGCCTTAGCCATTTCTTGGCCTTTATTAAAAAGTTTTAATGCATAATCTGCAACTGTGTCCCATTGTTCTTGCGTCATAATGCCTCTAGAAAGTATCTCTTTAGGTTCAATGTTTTGGTCATGTTGCCCCAGATCTTCTTTGGTTGTAGGAGTAAGTAGGGGTGTGGTGAACGCTTGGTTTTCGCGCATATTATCCGGCAAGAAAGTGCCGCATAACTCCCTCGAGCCTGATTTGTAGTCCCGCCATGCACTGCCACACAAATACCCGCGAACGATCATTTCAATAGGAAAGACTGTGCAGTTTTTACCAATAGTGACATTAGGATCAGGTACAGAATCTACCCAGTTGGGCACAATGTCTTTTGTTGCATCCAGTTGGTGAGCCGCGATTTGGTTCAGCACTTGGCCCTTAAAGGGGATACCAAGAGGCAAAACCACATCGAAAGCACTGATACGATCACTCGCTATTAGCACTATAAGATCTTTTACTACGTAAACATCTCGGACTTTGCCGTGATACACAGAGGTTTGTCCAGTAAATTCGAAATCAGTCTGTTGCAAGGCTTTGTGTATCACCATTGATTATATTTTATATCAATAACAGATGAGTGTAAACGATTACAGCATGTGTTATTTGCGGGTAGCTAATGAATTGTGTACAAATAAGTGATGACAGAAAATAAAAAAATCGGCATTGTCGGTGGTGGCCAGCTAGCCATGATGATGACTGAAGCATCTCGTGAACTAGGTATCTCTGTAACAGTTATCGATCCGACGCCCGGATGTCCCGCATCATTAGTCGGTGCCAGGCAAATTGTAGCTGACTATAACGACTTGACGGCAATCCATGAATTATCTGAAAAAACAGATGTCGTTACAATAGACTTTGAACATGTGAATACCACCGCATTACAACAAGTAGTTGAAACAGGGAAATCGGTACACCCCAAGCCACAGACAATCGCCATGATTCAGGATAAGCTCACTCAATGTGAGTTCTTGGAGTTTAATGGGTTACCGGTTGCTGATTTCAAGAGACTAGATACGGTTGAGGAAGCTCATAAAGCCCTAACTGATTTTGATGGCAAAATGCTACTGAAAATGCGGCACCAGAGTTATGACGGTAAAGGCAATGCTGTTGTATCTAACGATAACCTCGAAGACGCTTGGAATAATTTTGGTAATGTAAAGCTCTACGGGGAAGCGTTCATCCCGTTTGTGAAGGAACTTGCCGTTATACTTGCCCGCGACACTGAGGGCACAATAGTCATTTATCCAACTGTCGAAACAATCCACATTAACAACATTTGTCATAAGGTTTTCCTGCCTGGTGACTTGAACGATACTGTGCGTGAAAAAGCTGAAACAATAGCTATGAAAACTGCAGAACACCTCGAGGGAGCAGGCGTTTTCGCCATCGAGATGTTTTTAACCAAGGACGATGAGATACTGATAAATGAAATTGCGCCACGAGTACATAACTCAGGCCACCCAACTATCGAGGGCAGTGTGACGTCACAGTTTGAGCAGCACCTTCGCGCGGTTACTGGCATGATTCTCGGATCAACCGACATGAAGCACAATGCAGCGGTAATGATTAACATTTTGGGCAAAAGAAATGGTAGTGCTGAGCCAAAAGGAGTTGAAAAAGCGCTAGAGATTGAAGGTGTGTCGGTTCATATGTACGGAAAACATGAAGTCAAAATTGGTCGCAAAATGGGACATTTAACAGCTGTTGCTGATACACTAGAAGAAGCATCATCTCATGCCGAGCAGGCATTTGAGTTGATAGAAATATAAGGAGTATTATATGCCGCATGTCGGAATTATTATGGGATCAGACAGTGATTTGGACATTATGTCAAGATCCGCTGAAACACTCAAAGAGCTGGGCATCGATCACGAAGTAAAAGTAGTCTCAGCCCATCGAACCCCTGATGAAATGGCCGAATATGCCAAAACAGCCAAAGAGCGTGGCATTAAGGTAATTATTGCTGGAGCCGGCGGTTCTGCGCATTTACCAGGCATGACAGCTGCTTACACAACTTTACCAGTTATCGCAGTTCCGATCGTACGCGAGACTCACACTGATGCTGCCATCAAATCGAGCAATAATATGCCACCTGGTGTACCTCTTGCAGTAATGCCAGCTAATGGCGCAGTTAACGCAGCTCTCTTTGCAGTAGCTGTCCTGGCTTTATCTGATGATTCGGTATCTCAAAAATTAGATAAATACCGTGCCACAATGCATGATACCGTCATAGAGACAGCCGAAAAACTCGAAAACGTAGGCTGGGAAGAGTACCTCGCTCGGTGAGCCAACTCCCTGATTTAGTCGTTTTTGATTGGAATGGCACTATACTCAATGACGTAGCTGCGTCCGCCTCTGCAATGCAGAAAATACTAGATAAACTTGGTGACAATCGTAGCGCAACAATAGAACTTTACCGGCAACACTGCTCTGTACCGATCAGAAAGACATACGAATCACTAGGTTATGGTCATCTAACAAATAGTGAAATTGTTGAGATTAATAAAGAATGGCAATCAGCCTATAAAAAAGTAGAGCATACACAAGAGCTACAAGACGGCATAGAAAGCACGATTAGCTGGCTTGAGAAAAATCGAATCCCAAAAGTAATTCTAAGTAATCATATGAGGCCTTCAATTGAGCAAAACACCAGACGGCTCAATCTTAATTTCGATGAAATCTTGGCGCGCAAAGAACAGCATCATATGATAACAATCGGCAAAAGGGAGTTAATGGCAGATTACTTACAGACAATGGCTTTTAGTCCATCAAGAGCTGTAATTATTGGTGATACGGCAGAGGAGTTCGATATCGCTAATAGTCTCGGCATGCAATCTATTATTGTTACCAACGGATCGGTTGCCAAAGAACGCCTACTTCACATACCAGAAAATCAGAGAACCAATACTGCTCAATTACTTGATAAACTCCAGAATCTATTTGTATGAAACAATCTGAAGCCCTCGATATTCTGAAGATGGGTCACAATGTTTTCCTGACGGGACCTCCTGGGGCGGGTAAAACCTATGTGCTCAATTATTTCATTACATACCTAAAGAAACATCAGATTGGTGTAGGTATCACAGCTAGTACCGGCATTGCTGCAACTCACATTGGTGGCATGACCATTCACAGCTGGAGTGGCATTGGGATTCGTGATGAACTAACTGACGAGACATTGGAAAAGTTATCCAAGAAATCACCACTAGTTAAACGACTAAGCAATACCCGTGTGCTGATTATCGATGAAGTTTCCATGCTCCATGGCAAGCGGCTTGATCTCGTCAATCAAATATGTAAACACCTAAAAAAATCTGAAAAACCTTTCGGAGGCATGCAGGTCGTACTGACTGGTGATCTTTTCCAGTTGCCACCAGTGACGAGAGGCGCGCGGGGCAAAGAAGTCGATTTTGTTTTTAAGAGCAAAGCCTGGGAAGAGCTTCGACTCAAAGTGTGCTATCTTGAGGAGCAACATCGACAGAACGATAACGAGCTACTTTCAATCCTTAATAAAATACGTACTAATACTGCAGGACTAGAAGAAATCGACCTCCTCCAGACGCGCCAAATCGACGAGCAGGAAACAAATGCGACACGTCTCTACACTCACAATGCTGACGTTGATAGTATCAACGAACATCGCTTAAGTGAACTTAATGAGGACGAAGTGTTGTTTACGGCCATTACGAAGGGCCGAGCTAGCGCCGTTGAGACTCTGGTTTCGACCTGTCTAGCGCCACAAAATCTAGTGCTCAAACTAGGTGCTGAGATAATGACAGTCGCCAACAATCCAGCACAGCATTTTGTAAACGGAAGTCGCGGCACCGTCATTGGATTTGACGAGGAAACGGAGGCTCCAATCATTAAGCTTCATGATTCTAATCGGAATATCACTCTAGAACGTAATACCTGGGCAATCCATGAAGGCGAGCGGGCAATTGCTGAATTCGCTCAGTACCCACTGCGTCTTGCATGGGCAATTACCATTCACAAAAGCCAGGGCATGAGCCTTGACGAAGCGGAGGTTGATCTAGGGCGTAGTTTTGAGCCTGGCATGGGCTATGTAGCGTTGTCGCGCGTAAGAAGTCTTGATGGCTTGATCTTGCGCGGCATAAACGAAATGGCGATGATGGTGCATCCTGAAGTGCTCGTTTTTGATGAAACTCTCCAGAGTAATTCTAAGGCTGTCGGTAAAGCGCTTTCAAAGCTTAGTACCGACACTGTCGATAGCCACCACGACACTGTCCGAACAAAGCTATCCCCCACAGAACTGGTTTACGATGACGAGTTATTCGACACACTTCGTGAATGGCGTAGCAACACGGCACGACAAAAAAAAGTGCCCGCTTATATGGTTTTTGATGACAAGACACTCAAAATAATTGCCAGTACAAAGCCAGAGAACCTTGAAGATCTAATGTCGGTAAAGGGATTGGGACCTAAGAAAACCGACAGCTACGGCAACGAAATACTTGATATAATTAAAAGCCATGAGTGAATCGATCCAAATAATTAGTGGCATCGCAAAACCTAACAAAGGCAATGGGAGAAAATTCGGTTATCCGACAGCAAATATTAAGTGCCCAACAGATTTGGATGAAGGAGTATTTGTAGGCTTTAGTTCAGTAAAGTTTAATGGCTTAAAGTACGATACTATGCCATCTATTATATTTATTGGTAATCCTGAAACGCTCAATGAATCTGGCAAGCGGCTAGAGACACACATACTTGATATTCCAGATGAGGACTTATATGGTGCTCAAGTTACAGTTGAGCTTGCCGAGAAGATACGCGCCAACAAAAAGTTTGATTCAATTGATCTTCTGATCCAACAAATGAAGCGGGATGAGTTATCTGCACGTCAATATTTTTCAAGCAAATCTTGACTGAACCATCTGCTAGCTGTATCTTTGAAACCACATATTAACTGTAGGGTGGCGTGTAATTCGCCAACTGGACGTAAAGCCGTCGAGTCTGTAACAGGACATGATCTAGTGAAAATCTAGAGCCAACCGTAAAGTCGGGACCCGTAAGGGGCTGGTGTTACAACCAGCGAAAGGAGTTCTCTTCATGAAGAATATCAATATTAAGTGGATTGGTGCTGGAAGCATAGTGCTAGCTGCTGTGCTTTGGAGTCTCGATGCGTTGCTACGAACCAAGCTTTATGTTTTGCCGCCACTCACTATTATATTTGCCGAGCACGCTATCGGTACGCTTATCGCAATACCAATTCTGATTGCGTTGCGCCACAAACTGAAGAAGCTAACTCAAAACCAAATAGTCGCAGTTGTGATTGTGTCCATTCTGTCTGGGATTCTCGGAACTGTATTATTTACTGCTGCTCTACAGAAGATTCAGTTCATTCCATTTTCTGTGGTGATTCTGCTACAGCAGCTTCAGCCTATCTTTGCCATTACTTCATCAGCAATATTACTCAAAGAGAAGATTTCCAAACAGTTTATCATTTATGCAGTAATTGCACTTGGCGGTGCCTACATGCTCAGTTTTCCAGAACTTAGAGTTAATCTGAAAACAGGAGAAGCAACCGCAATCGCGGCGTTGATGGCAGTCGGGGCGGCAGCCAGCTGGGGTAGTAGTACCGCAATTTCTAAATATGCCTTAAAGGGAACATACTGGTTACAAATCACTGGTATCCGCTTTGCATTGGCAACAATGGTCAGTGGAATCGCATTGCTGTTCATCCCTAGCATGAATGGTCTTGCGTCAGTGGGATCAGATCAAATTAAGACTCTTGTTTTGATTGCCTTCTCAACTGGCTTTGTCGCTCTTGGTATTTATTACTATGGATTGCAGAAAGTACGCGCATCTCGTGCAACTATTCTTGAGCTTGCTTGGCCATTCACGGCAGTTATAACCGGGCTATTGTTCTTTGATAAACCACTTACAATTACTCAATGGATTGGAGCACTTGTACTGAGTACAGCCGCCTACATGATTGCTCGTCAAGAAGTCACAGACACAGTTAAGTCTTAGCAACAATATCTATGATAATCTGGAGCAATGAACCGAAAGACTAAAATTGAACTTATTGCTCTGGCATTAATCAGTTTAATTGGATTATTTACAGTAGCTTATGGTAATGAGATTTTTGATAAATTGCATTTGCTTAGATATCAGCCATCTCAAGCAGTATCAGACTTAGCGGATGATGCGGGTATGAACGAAAAAGGTAAGATACTTTTTTACAGATTCAGCCCACAGATTACGAGCAAGGAGGATCTACAAAATCGATGCAAACAAGCAGCCCACCCTGTCGGTTGCGTGAGTGGAAATACAATATATATCTTAGAGCCAGAAAATGCAGTTGATGAGCAGGAGATTATTGTAACTGCAGCACACGAGATGCTTCATGTAGCATATTCACGGTTGAGTAATTCGGAGAAAGAATTATTGACTGAAGAATTCTCCAGTTCATTATCTACTGCAGAATCCGATATTGTTTCTGACATTGAAGCCTACCGCGATCAGGACGAAGAAATCATTCAAGACGAAACCCATTCTATAATCGGCAGTCAGGCTGAACAGATATCAATTAAACTTGAAACTTATTATCAAGCATACTTTGCCGATCGACAAAAAGCCGTAAGCGCCTATCAGCTCAGCAAATAAGTTACAATTACATATATGGAACTCGCATATGTTAACGGAACAGTAATCCCTCTCAATCAAGCCCAGGTATCGCTCAGTGATAATGGCTATCTGCTTGGTGACGGAGTATTTGAAACCATGCGTACAACCCGAAGTGGAATGTTATTTCGGCCCGAACTTCATGCCACAAGACTAGTTAACGGACTAGAGAAATTATTGCTACCGACCGAAGGAATATTTGAGAAGTTCATGAACACTGCTGAAACCCTGCGTGCTGAAGCAGTTCATCAGATTGGAAATGAGCTATACGTGCGCATTAATATCAGCAGTGGTACAAGTCGTAATTGGGCAGAAAAGCCTGAACTGATAGTGACCGGCATAGCAAAAGCTCTACACCCGAAGAAATCTAGACCTCTTTCATGCATAACCTGGAATCATCATGGTCAATTACATGAATTATCGGATGTGAAATCATTATCATACGCGCGCTCAGCTCTACTTCGTCGCAAAGTAGCCCAAAGTAAGGTTGACGACATCATACTTATTTCCCCAGATGATTTAATCGTAGAAGCAAGTACTAGTAATGTGATTGCCTGCAAGGGGGATTCTATTTATGCCCCTGGCACTCAATCAGGTGCTCTACCAGGCACAACCCAACATATCCTAATCTGTGAATTGTTACCTCGTGACGAATACCTTGTTCAAGAATCGTTAACACAAGCCGAGCTATATGCCTGTGATGAAGTCATGCTAACGAGCAGCCTAACTGGAGTGAAGAGGGTTGAGCAAATTAATGATCAAACATACACAAAAACGGAACTTTATGATTTCCTATACGAAAAATACAGCAAACTCTTAGACTAGCTTCTGACGCTTAAACCCAATTCTCTCTTTTCACAAAGAAACAAATAATTGCCACTTTTGCTTCAAAGTGGCGCAAACTAATCCTTACTTTGCCAAAGTAACAAACCTCTTCCACCTTTTGGTGGCAAAAGGTGGTCAAAAGCCACGAACAGGACACACTTCTTTATGATTTCACACCTTCGCCAAGGCTACGGTGCGCAGGCGTTGTGAAGCTACACAATGGCTGAGACAACTCACTCCACTATGCTCCGTTCAAACAAGTCTCATCCTTATTATTGTGTATTTCACACTCTTTTCATCAGGAAGTGCTTTATGTTCGATCTCCAAGCAGACCAGAGCAGAGCACCGCTGGCGTTCTGTATATTAATCAGCGCGTAGCACTATAACTTAGTAATAAGTAATGACTACTGCTAAATAATCCAGCAGAGCCAGAGGCGATGCTGTCATTGGTTGTTCAGGGTCTGGGCATTGAACTGCTCCTGATGTGGTGAGTGTCATTTCAACAATCATTAAGTAAGGACTTACCCTGACGATATCCTTAAAAAGGAGATAGGGAGGAGGGGGCGATCCCTTTAGGGTCGTTGTCCTTACGCATTGTTGAATATGACTA
>CAZFKV010000022.1:0-2448 GCA_964519575.1 uncultured Candidatus Saccharibacteria bacterium
GCCATCAGGCCAGTTCCACCTAGAGCGGCTGCAGCATCAACGGGACCAGTTCTTGGTAGAGTTGTTGGCTGAGTTGTTACTGGTGTAACAACTACTGGAGCCATGACACAGTTACCGTTGGCATCTTTGATCATGCCGGCTGGTACTTCGGCCTGCATACCAGCGATGTTGGGACATACGTCTACAGGTGTAACGCAGTTGCCGTTGGCATCTTTGATCATACCGGCTGGGATCTCCGTCTGTTTACCGTCGATGTTGGGACATACGTCTCCAGGGATCGGGTTGATGACACAGTTACCAGATGCATCGCGGTAATAACCTGCAGGAACTTCTGTCTGCATACCATCGATGTTAGGACATACGTCGACTGGGTTATTTGGGGTAACACAGTTACCGCTGGCGTCTTTGATCATGCCGGCTGGGATAGTGGCTTGATTGCCAGCAATGTTTGGACAGACGTCTACAGTTGTTGGTGGAGGTGGTGGTGGAGGAGGGGTACATGGTCCACCACCTATTTTGTAGTTAGCAAGAGCATCCTGTGGATACTGGTAGTTAGCATCTCCATTAATTGATTTTGGACGCAATTGACCTAGTAAGTCAGCCTGCCAATAAGAACACTTTGGAATGCCAGTCGAAATTGTGTGTGTACCAGGACCGTAGGTGCTACTTGAATAACCATAAAATTCTTGGCTAGATAAAGGTTGTCCAGAAGCGTTTTTGAGTTTCCAAACAGCTAAGGCAACTGGTTTTCTACAGGTAGATGCACCGGTTACTCTTACAGTAGCAGATACAGCAGTTCCGGCAGAGTTGACCTTTATCCCATTATTACTTGGCCCGTCAACAATTGAGAGACTACAACCATTTCCAGCAGCGCTAACTTTTTCAATACTCGAAAGTCCAACAACGCTTAAAGTCACGGCCGTTAGTAAGCTAACTGAGATTAATAGTAATTTGTTCATATCGTTTATCCTTTTAAGATTATTAATTTTTTACAATTACATAATAGCATACAAGTTAATTATTGTCAATACTTAGATTTCTTTTGCTTATGTTTGTTTATAGCCAGTCTCTATTAACTTTTCAAATAGTCAGTAAATACCTTTTCGTAACTCTGCGGTCCGAGGAATATTTTCTTGCTTTCAAGAGTTAATTTAACATCATCAAAGGCGAAATGGGCTAATTCTTTCCAGTCACCGCGAGCAATTGCGTCCCTAATTGCTGAACGAACTTCATTTATTTCTGCCACACATTCAAATGGTCGCCTATCGGTCATACCTATCAAATCCCGAAATATTGGCATCAGCGCCCGATCTGCTACAAGATTCTTACCGTTAAACATATCTATAAGTTCGGACTTAGGAATAAGTGGTGCAAATAGGACAAAAGCATTTATGCATTTGCTACAGTTGCCACACCATTTGAGTTCGGAGGTATCATTCCCCTGTTTGTAATTAGCCTGATTGCACGACGACCATTGTCCCTTAAGTTTTTTAAACATTCCTGATTCTACAAATAGCCGATGGATATCTCGTTCCGAGAGGCATCGTAACAGCGAGAAGTAATTAATGTTTGAAGCAATCGATTGCCGGATATAATTCGCCATTGCCTGCTCAAAAGCGCTTGATTTGGAAAACTGATGATTGATTGCCTGACCTCTATATACTGTAGTGGACTCATCGGCCGATGATTCGTGACTGAGTACAATGTCGGAAAACCCATATAGCACAGATGTAGCCGTCATAATCACCCCAACTATTGCCGAGAAAGGTACGTGACCATTGTAGGCACCGGCTTTATTTTCGATGAATAATTGAGGGTCGATTGTACGTTTGACGATTAATGGATCACCAAATTGGTTAATAAGAGATGGGAAGTGTCCATCAGTGGTAACATAAAGTGGTGTAAACGTGATATCAGCACTCCTTAACATCGAGGCTGTCAGCAAGCTATCTTTGCCACCACTCATCGGTACGACTACGCCTGAACCAGGGACCGGAACCGGTTTTACCGCCTCGGAAGTATTTGGTTCAAAAGTAGGAAGTTTGGAGAAATCTAGATTATTTGTGTAGAGAAATTCACCAAGTCCATTGCGATAAAGAGAATTAAGAAACGAGGCTTGGTCATCTGTTAACTGATATGGATGTGATATTTCTGGAGCGAGATAGGATTTAGCATATGAGATTCCAACAACTAGGTGGAGTAACTGAATTGCTTGATTGAGTGTCTGCAGATCTGGAGTTTGCCTAAAAGGCATATTCCACTCTAATACCTCGGTAAAATGAAGCTTATTATCGTAAGAGTAGTGCAAGCTAATCTTGCCACTAGATTGGTCTAATTTATAACCATCGAAGTTGAACGAGTTAAAAGTCTTCATAGTGAATTTACAACCTGTTTGAATTGTTCACCTCTGTCTTTATAAGATTTGAACATGTCGAAGCTACTTGATCC
>CAZFKV010000022.1:2548-11994 GCA_964519575.1 uncultured Candidatus Saccharibacteria bacterium
CAATCAATAATTGCCTGTTTGTACTGATCTAGATCTATATTTTTACTTGCAGAATAGGCTTCGAGAGCTGTTAGTGCAGCGCAAATATTCTCGATGTTATGGCTACCAATCATACCAACTTGGCTAACTGGCATTAAGGCTTTTCCTTGAAAATAGATCTGAGCTTCTTCAACATGAGCTGACGGTGCCTGCATATATGGACGCTTGTCGGCTGGTGACTTTGCAACAATTGTTTGTACATTTGGGTTCGTAGGATGGTAGATGAACACATCTTCGGGTTTCTGATGAGTCGTAATATTAGCCTTAGCTGCAATATATTCGTCCATATTTGGATGCCAGTTCAGATGATCTGGTTCGATCATCAGACAAACTGCAATATCAGGAGAGACATTACAATCAATTAATTGAAAACTCGATAACTCGAGTACAACGACATCTGATTGGTCTACATCATCAAGAAAACTAAGCTTTGGAGTCCCGATATTGCCACCAAGCCATGCCTTCTGACCAATAGTCTCGAGAAGTTTCACAATCAGAGTCGATGTCGTGCCTTTGCCCTTTGTCCCAGTGACCCCAATTGTTACGGCTGGGCAGTTCGCTAAAAAGTACTGAGTGCTGGTGGTGATATTCGAATACCTGGAAAGCAATTCTGGACGAATTGATGGCGAACGAAATATATGATCAAAATCATTTAGCTTATCAAGATAATTAAGTCCAAATTGAGATTCATAATCGTCCGTTTCCGCAAGCTGCGCTTTCTCATCACATATCGTGACTAGAGCTCCATGGTTTTTGAGAAAGGCGGCTGTTGCCTGTCCTTCAACCCCAAAACCTACGACTGCAATCTTCTTATTGGTGAAATCCATATCTGTATTCTACAGAAATTAATCGATTTATTCCTTAAAAAGAGTCTTGAACTGATCTCGTAATCTGTTTGCTTCCACCTGAGAAGAGTTCCCCAAAATGCCAAATCCCCAAGTTTTTTGTTTTAGAAAGGACTGGGCGGTTCGCGTAATATCAGCTTTTTGAACTGATCTAATCTGATCTGGAATTGACATATAGTCCTCAATCGATTCGTCGAACATATAGCGTTCACTGTAACCGCGAACGTGATCGGAAACCCGCTGTGAACCCCGTTGAAATCTACCAATAGCTAATTGTTTGGCAGCTTCTATGTCTGTCTTATTCAGCTTACCATCGGCGATTCTGCCCAGCTCAGCCCGAATTAATCTGGTTAAGGCATCAGCGTTTTCATTGTTTACATTGGCACCAAACCACCAAGAACTATAGTTTTTCGAACGACTGACACCCGAACCCATGCCATAGACAATTCCCTTCTCTCGTGCTGTACCTAATATCCGTGAGTGTAATGTGCCTGTTAAGATGTCATTTAGGATATTCATGGCTTCGCATTTTTCTTCGTTGAGTCGCTTATCGATATACATATCCAGATAAAAATGTAGTTTCTTAACATCCGTGTGTTCTAGGTAAAGTGCCTTATCAACAGTGACAGGTGTTTCCTCCGGGAGTTCAAACCGACTACCTTTCGGCATAGCTTGCATACCATCGCGTAAATTCTTTAGGAGTTTGGTTTTCTTGCCATAGATCGGTCCAGCAATGATAAAGCGAAGATTATTTGTTCCATGAGTAAGATGATAAAACGACCGAACGTCATCAAGTGTGATAGCTGGTAATTGGAGAACTCTTTGTTCATCGGTATAGATCGGTAGTCCGGCCTTTTGAGCTAAAGTCCCGCCAAGCAACCTGAAATAATTATTATAAAAACCGGTTAATTCTTCGTAGACATTACCCTTCTCGCCTCTGAACTCCTCATCGAGGAATACTGGTTTAGCCAGTGCTAGAAGTTGTAGCTCCAAGACGCGTTCCCATTCGAATTCAGCACATTCTGAATCATAGGTAACATGCCATTTGCTAGTGGTTGCATTATGATACGCGCCATTTTTCTCGAATTCAGCCCCGTAAAGCTTAGCTTTGGCGAAGCGAGCGTTGGCGCCAAACATCATATGTTCTAATAAATGCGGTACATCCCATTTATCTGGCGGTGCAGTAAAATATCCAGCCCGAAAACAAAACATATATGACATAACTGTGGCATTAGGGATGTTGATTAATAATCCCCGTGCACCATTTCTAAGACTAATTTCTTCAACCGTGTGTTTCAATACAGACCTTCCCTATTGGCTAACTGATTGCTAGGCATTCTAATCTAATTAATCGATTTGGACAAAAACTATTTGCGAGCCTTTTTCTTGCGTTGTCGCGCTTGTTTCTTTTTCTTACGGACAACATCCTTGGATTTAGTCTTATTACTATCACCTTCACCAGAGGTAAAAGTACGTTTGCGTCGTTTAATTTGGGTTTTGGTCAGTGTTCCATCACTTTCAGTGGATTGCCCGGCAGCTTTGGTTAATTCTGTCTCTAATGTGTCATCTACTTCATCAACCCGAGGCCTTACTCGGAATATTGCTCGAGAAATTTCAGATGATAAATCTGCAGTCATTTCATCATATAGCACTGAACCCTCCCGACGATACTCTACCAACGGATCTTTTTGACCTATCGATCGCCAGCCAATTCCCTCTCGCAGATGCTGCATTGCTTCGAGCTGTTGCATCCAAAGGTTGTCTAGTATTTGCAGATAGACTTCTCGCTCGACAAAGCGCATTGTCTCGGTTCCGAATTCCTTTTCTCGGTTTTTGTATTCTTTATTTGCAATTTTAATCGCCTCGTCCAGCATTTCATCATCAGGAGTTTCTTCTAGTTTCTTGCGATTTTTACCACTAAGGGGAATAACGGTGCCGATTTCTTTGACTAGTTTCTCGGTCACAGTTTCGTCTTTCTCTGGTGCAGGTGGTTGAGCAATCAAGGTTGTAAGTTCTTGCTCAATTGCCTGCCAAATATCTTTCTGGATGTCTTCTGATTGAAGAATCTCTTTTCGTTTACCGTAAGTGGCTTTACGCTGTCGGTTCATCACGTCATCGTAATTAACAACCTGCTTTCTGCTATCAAAGTGATGATTCTCAACTTTCTTCTGGGCATTGAGCAATGCTTTGCTGACTGATTTATTTTCAATCGCAGTCTGTTCACTGACCCCTAGTTTTTCCATAAACCCAGCGATTCGTTCACCACCAAAGATGCGCATCAAATCATCCTCGAGACTCACATAGAATTGAGTTGCCCCTGGATCGCCTTGCCGACCCGAACGACCTCTGAGCTGGTTATCTATTCGCCGTGCTTCGTGACGCTCGGTTCCAATCACGAATAGACCGCCCAGTTCTCTAACACCTTCGCCGAGAACAATATCAGTACCCCTACCAGCAATGTTCGTTGCCAATGTAACGGCTGCCTTTTGACCAGCTTTTGCGACAATGCTTGCCTCTCGTTCATTATTCTTGGCGTTAAGAATCTCATATTTAACACCTTCTTTGTCGAGAAGGCCTGCTACTAATTCGTTTTTTTCAACCGACACGGTACCAATCAAAACCGGTTGTCCTTTTTCTTGCAAAGCCTTTACCTCTTGAGCAATCGAAAGGAATTTACCTTTTTCTGTTTTATAAATTCTATCGGTGTGATCAGTTCTCTGAGAAGGCTTGTTTGGCGGAATAACCACTACTTCTAGTTTGTAAATTGTATAGAATTCTTCTTTTTCGGTTTCCGCTGTACCAGTCATTCCAGACAGCTTGTCGTACAAACGAAAATAGTTTTGGAATGATATCGTCGCTAAAGTCATGCTCTCCTGCAAGACTTCAACACCCTCTTTAGCTTCGATTGCTTGATGTAGTCCTTCGCTATATCGGCGACCTTCCATGAGACGGCCAGTGAACTCATCGACAATTATCACCTCACCACCCCTGACAACATAGTTTCTATCTCGCTTGAACAGCGTTTCAGCTCTCAGCGCTTGGTCTAAGTGATAGATCATTTGCACATGTTGAGAATCGTATAGATTATCTACCCCTAGAATATCTTGTATTTTCTGGGTACCTTCGTCATTTAGGATAACGGCACGTTGTTTTTCATCAAGCTCATAGTCATTTTCGTCTAATTTTCGAACAGCTTTGGCAAAAGTAGCGTACTGCGAGCCACTAGACGCACTTGGCGCGGAAATAATCAGCGGAGTTCGCGCTTCATCAATCAGAATCGAGTCAACCTCATCAACAATAGCGAACGACAGCGGTCTCTGCCTTAAGTCTGATTCGGAATTAACCATATTGTCGCGTAAGTAATCAAATCCAAATTCATTATTAGTGCCATAGGTAATGTCAGCGCTGTAGGCTTCTTGGCGGGTGGCTGGTTTAAGATGTCGCAGTCGCGGATCGTCATGATCCTCATTCTCAAAATCAGGATCAAAAATAAACGACTCCTGAGCAATGATAACCCCAGTTGAAAGCCCTAGCGCGTGGTAGATTTGGGCCATCCAGCCTGCGTCACGCTGAGCGAGATAATCATTCACGGTTACTAGATGAGCACCCTTACCTGCCAAAGCATTTAATACCAGAGGTAGGGTCGCTACTAAAGTCTTTCCCTCACCAGTGCGCATTTCAGCGATTTTACCCTCATGAAGTACGATGCCGCCGATAAATTGAACATCGAAGTGACGAAGACCCAGCACTTGATCAGAGACTTCGCGGACTATGGCAAAAACATCAGGTAGAACATCATCAAGAGTCGCATTACCTGCTAAGACTTCTTTGCGGATTTCCGCTAATTCACTTTTCAACTTTTTAAGGGAAGATTTCTGGTACTTCACGCCAATTTTATTTATTTGGGCTACACGCTTATCAAGTATCTTTAACTCGCGACGGGAAGGATCTCCAAATATTTTTGTGATAACTTTTTTCAACGATTACTCCTAATTCACATAATACAATTTCTAAGTATATAGATTAGCACTCAAAGCCTCGCAGTGCTAATGAATATCTTAGTTCTGGCGACCCCAAAAATCTCTATCAGCGAGTCTTCTAATTTTACCCAAAACTCCTTTACGATCAGTTCGGTGATCGGTCTCTTTTGAGTGGTGTTTGCTGAGCTGATTCTTAAGCTTGGCTTCAACAATATCAACAGCAGCAAACATATTAATAGTTGCTTCTTCAACGACTATTTCATGATGAGGTAGGTGCATGCGAACCTCACAGGAAAATCTATCGGTTTTCTTTTTGGCATTTTCTTTAAGAGTGACAATTGCGTGAGTAGATTCTCTGGCCTTTTTCGGCACTGTTCGCTCGAGTCGGCTAATTTTCTTTGTAACATATTTCTTTATATCCTCGTTGAGAACATAACGCTGTGAATTTATATCAACTTTCATCCAATTATTTCCTTTCCTATGAATTTTTGTAATACATCTGGAACTCTAACCTTACCTTCGGCAGTTTGGTAGTTTTCGAGTATCGCGATCAGGGGACGTTCAGAGAATACTGTAGCATCATTTGTGTGAACCGTCTGGAGCGGACCATCTTGCCTGCGAACCCTTGTCTGCATTCGACGGGCTTGAAAGTCGGTTATGTAATCTGCGGTATGAGTCTCTCGATATTGGTTCTGACCTGGGAGCCATACTTCAATATCAACACCTTTTGCATTAGGAAAGCCGATATCGGCAGTGCATTTTTCAACTACTTGAAACGGAAGATTTAGTTCTTCCATTAGGTATTCTTGAATTGCCACCATGAAAAGATGTTCGTTAAAAGAAGCCTCTGGTAAATTGAAGCTCTCCATCTCGAGCTTATTGAACTGATGTAATCGAAACATCCCTTCCATGTCCTTGCCGTAAGTTCCAGCTTCACGCCTAAACGCCGTTGTATAGCCCACATAACGGATTGGCAGATCGGTCTCATTAAGTATTTCGTCAAGATACATCGGCGCCAAGGTATGTTCGGCGCTCGCATTTAGCCATAAATCATCGTCGGCTAGTTTATAGGTTTGCTCTTCTTTGTTTAGCCGACCAGTGGCTTCATAAACTGTAGTCTTCGCTACCGCAGGGGGTAAAACTGGAATAAATGGCTTCGAACTAACTTCAAGCTTATTTTTGGATATAATTTCTTTTAGAATTGACTCATCTGTTAATACACTAAATGCAAACTGCCATAAAGCAAATTCCAAAAGCACTAAATCGCCCTTAAGATAGGCAAACCTAGCCCCGGCAACCTTTGCTGCTCTTTCTTTGTCTATCCAACCGTTGAGCTGCGCTAAATCCCAGTGTGATTTAACCTCGAATTCAAAACTTGGTTTGTCGCCTACAGTTTTCGACACAACATTATCAGCTTCACTATCTCCAATTGGAACTAATTCGTGGGGAATGTTTGGTATGAGACGAATTAGCTGTGCTAGCTCACTGTCTAGACTTGTCCATTCACTGTCTGGACCTTCTAAAGCACTTAACTTTTGCTTAATTTCTCGGCCAATATTAATTTCTTCATCCGTCGGCTTTTTATTCTTAACTGATAAGGCATGCCGATTGCGCTGTTGACGTAAGTCATCGATCTCTACGAATATCTGACGTCTCTTTTTGTCTAGTTCTAAAAAACGGTCAATATCCACCTTAACACCCTTATCGCGTGCGGCTTTCTTGACCATCTCTGGTTGGGAGCGAATTATTTCAAGATCTAGCATTCATAGTTAGTATATACTGTTGAGGATGGGTAACTCAATTTTAGATAATGCTCAAGGTATAATTCGCGCAACCAGCAACAGCATCGGCATGGACCAAGATGATGTCGAGCAGATTCTAAGTCCAAACGCAGTAATTAGGCTTTCGGTTCCAATTGAAAGAGACAGTGGAGTCACTGAAGTTTTCACTGCTTTTCGTGTACAGCATAATAACGCTCGGGGACCTTATAAAGGTGGACTTCGCTTCCATGCCAATGTCGATGAAGATGAAGTAGCTGGTCTAGCTACTCTCATGAGCCTTAAGTGCGCTGTCGTCGACATTCCTTTTGGTGGTGCTAAGGGTGGAATAACTGTGAACCCGCGCGATCTAAGCAACAGAGAGCTTGAACTTCTTTCAAAAGCCTTTGCCCGGAGTTTACAGCCATTCATTGGGCCTGATATCGATATACCAGCGCCTGATGTAAACACTAATTCAGTTGTAATGGACTGGATGGTACAAACGTACTCTGAAATCTCAGACGATCCCCAAGCAGCCAGATCGTCATACACCGGTAAATCGATTGAACATGGTGGTAGTAAAGGCAGAGAGGCTGCAACTGGACGGGGCGGGGTTATCATTACAAAAGCTTTGCTAGATACGCTTGGCAAACGAGCACCAGATCGACCTAGTGTTGCTGTCCAAGGTTTTGGCAATGTTGGATATTGGTATTCCCGACTAGGCAACGATTATGGATGGAAAATAAGTGCTTTATCGGATTCAAGAGGTGGTATTACCACATCTGAGGAGGCAGGACTGGACCCTGAGCTAACCATGCGTCATAAGAAGTCGCACGGTATGCAATCCGGCTTATATTGTGTTGAGGGTATCTGTGAAACAAATCTGGGCGATACGATCTCAGGTATGGATATGCTAACAATGGAAACCGATATACTAGTTTTAGCTGCTCTTGAAAACGCTATCACTAAAGCGAATATGTACGATATAAAAGCCAAAATAATTATAGAGATGGCCAACAGTCCGATATCACCTGAAGCCCATGATTACCTTAGTGAAACTGGCGTGATTATTGTACCCGATGTCCTTGCCAATGCCGGAGGTGTTGCAGTCAGCTACCTTGAATGGCTTCAATCGAAATCACAAGAGCAATGGGAAGAGGAAGAAGTAAACCGGCAACTTTCAGATATTATGCTTGAAGCGTTTCACAGCGTATGGGAAAGAGGTGAAACTAAACGGATACCTCTCAAACATGCTGCTTTTCAGCTAGGAGTAGAGCGATTGGCCAAAGCTATCTAAAATTTTTCTGTAATCTTAGTTTCTCTAGGACAAAATTAATATTTAGCGAAGAACCAAGCAACACCAATGTCATTCCGAGTGGATAATGCCATGTAAGTTTTTCATCTAGAAATAACAGCGAAATGATAACAATAAATACAGGTTGCAAGTAAAAGAAAATCACCGTTGCAGACGTACCTAAAATTCGTATGGAGTTTTGATAGAAGACATACTGCATGACGGTTCCGAAGCCTGCGAGCGCCAAAATACTAATCCAAAACCATAGATCAATTGGCTTGGCAACTACGAACGAATTGGGCGTAAATAATGCAACTGGAATCGACAAAAGCAGGCCGAAAATTATTGCTTGCAAGCTAACATTGTATGCCGAGGGAAGGTTCTTGAGGTTTTGTATGAACAATCCGTACAAAGTGATTGAAATGCTTGCAGATAATAAAAATACTATTCCAAGTGGATGTATATCAGAGGTGGAACCGCCACTAAACGTCTCTGAGAAGATTACCCACGTACCAATCAGACCAATCAAAATACCGATTAATTTAATCGGTATTACCTTATTTTGAAATAACAGCCAAGCCAGAATAGTCGTTTGAATAGGCACAAGACTGTAAAAGGCTGGAGTAAAAATTGTTGACATATATTTGATACCAAAAATAAAAAATGCAAAGTTTAAAGCACCAAAAAAAGCTACCAATACACTCTGTTTGTTAATGTGAAAACGATCATTCACAATGAACTTTATTAAAACAATGAGCAATATAAGTGCGAAACTCATTCGTAACATAAGGACGACAGGGCTTGCAACGTAAGATAAAACAACTTTGCTTAAGGCCGGTGCTGCAGAAGCGCAAAGCGTAGCCACCAGTGCTAAGCTCAATCCTCTGTTCTGTACGTTTTTATCGAGCATTAACTCGTTAGCTTTAATCGTGCAATTAACCAACTCTGATCAAGTGATGCTAAAAACCAACCGGCCTTAGGACCAGAGTCTTGATTTAAAATAAGGTTATACAAAGTCTGGAATGCTTCTTTGGTCTCAATACCTGCTACGTCTTTTGCTGCATAAATTAGTTTGTGCATTTCTGGACCATCAGGCTGGCCAGCTGGCTGAAGAGAATCAGCAAGTTTTGATAAAAAATCTTTCTGTTTTGTGCTCAATTCAACTAATGGTAGATTTTGCTGAATCTCAAATTTTATACTGCCCGGCGCGTATTTGGCTAACCAGTTTTTAACAAAAGAAAACTCTCGATCCAGCACTTTGGAGTCAGCTAAATAATCACTTCTCTTCAATACTTCGATTGCTTTAACCGCATCACCCTGCACAGTTTGGTATACCGATACAAGATGATTGAATGGAATACTGGTGATGACTTCACTGTCGTGAATTTTGTTTACTGAGTTAGCAAATTCAACAGCTCTACCGAATTCGGACTTTTCACCCAATGCTACAGTTTCTTTAACTTTGGAGTATTCATCGAGCAGATTGAACAGTCCTATTCCGCTATCAAAATGTAGTTTTCTTTCAGGCCTA
>CAZFKV010000023.1:0-2454 GCA_964519575.1 uncultured Candidatus Saccharibacteria bacterium
CTCAACTGGTGGATCGAGCAATCCTGTCGGACGGATTACTTGTTCGGCGATTTGCTCAGATCGACTCAGTTCATATTCGCCCGGTGTTGCACTGACATAAATGACTTGGTTTATGTGTTTCTCGAACTCAGTAAAGTTCAGAGGCCGGTTATCAAGCGCGCTTGGTAGTCTAAATCCATGCTCAACCAGCACTTCTTTACGCGCTCGATCACCGTTATACATTCCTCTTACCTGGCTTACCGTGATGTGGCTTTCGTCGACAAACATCAGGTAATCATCTGGAAAATAGTCGAGGAGTGTTGCTGGTTGTTCGCCTGGCTCACTAAAAGTCAGGTAGCGTGAATAGTTCTCAATCCCCTTCACAAAACCCGTCTCTTCCATCATCTCTAGATCATATCTGGTTCTCTGCTCCAATCGCTGTGCTTCGAGAAGTTGATTATTCGATCGGAAATACTCTAATCGCTCTTCAAGGTCAGTCTTGATAGAACCAACGGCTACCTTGAGCTTGTCATATGGAGTCACGAAGTGACTACTTGGGTATATTGTTAATTCATCAAGTTTCTTCAATACCTCACCTGTTAGTGGATTGATCTGAGTAATCTTTTCTATCTCATTTCCAAAAAATTCTACCCGGTATGCCAGTTCATCGCCGGCAGGGAAAATATCAAGCACATCACCACGCACCCGAAAAGTTGCTCTATGAAAATCAATATCATTGCGCTCGTATTGCACATCTGTCAGATGACGAATTAACTTATCACGTTTGCGCTGCTCACCGACCTTGATTTTGATAGATAAATTGCCATAATCCTGCACACTTCCGAGTCCATAAATACAGCTAACTGAAGCGATAATAATCACGTCATTACGCTCCAATAGTGCCGTAGTAGCCGAATGGCGTAAACGATCTATCTCTTCGTTAATTGCACTGTCCTTTTCGATGTAGGTATCGCTTCGGGCTATATAGGCTTCTGGTTGGTAATAATCAAAATAGCTAACGAAATAGTGAACGGCATTGTTAGGGAAAAATTGCTTAAACTCTCCATAAAGCTGAGCAGCAAGCGTTTTGTTGTGACTCAGGACCAGAGTTGGCTTCTGTGTTTGCTGGATGATGTTCGCCATGGTAAAGGTCTTACCGGTACCTGTGGCGCCACGCATGGTCTGCTCATGCATGCCTTTTTCGATACCAGTAGTCAGCAAGTCGATAGCCTTGGGCTGATCGCCTGTTGGTTTATATGGTGTCGAAAGCTCAAAACTCATCATTACATTATACCGTAGAAAGTATGCCTGCTTGTAAATGCAACATTTGTTTTGATTGTTGTGATGTCAATTTCTATCTAATTGAAAACTGACTTTATTAATAAACTTGAATAGGTTCTAAATTAATAGCGATAGCATACGGCGCAGGGGTTCGGCAGCTCCCCAGAGTAGCTGGTCTCCGACAACAAAAGCATTTAGGTATTCAGAACCTAGCTTCATATTGCGAACACGACCAACCCGGACATCCAATTTTCCGCTCACACTAACGGGTGTCAGCTTTTCGATAGAAGCTTCCTTCGTATTCGGTACGAGTTCTGTCCAGTCGGTTGAATTTGCGATAATTTCTTCTAACTCATTGATCGGAACATCTTTATTAAGTTTGATGGTCAAAGCTTGGCTGTGACAGCGCATTGCACCGACTCGCACACAGGTACCGTCAATTGGAATTTCTGTCTGGTTCCCCATGATAAGATTTGTCTCAACCATACTTTTCCATTCTTCTCTGGACTGACCGTTCTCAACTGCACTATCTATCCAAGGTAGAACATTGCCCGCTATTGCCACACCAAACTCTGCATGTGGCAGTTCATTGCTTCTGAGCTTGGCAGTAACTGCTTGCTCAATTTCAAGAATACTTGAAGTTGGACTAGTAAGGTCAATCTCTGACATCGCCTGCATTTGCTGGAGTAACTCTTTAACATTCTTAGCTCCAGCCCCGCTGACGGCTTGATAACTCATCGAGCTCATCCATTCGATAAGGTCATGCTCGAACAAACCTGCGATTCCCATTAACATGGTGCTAACAGTACAGTTTGAGCCGATGAATTCCTTCTTACCATCAGCAATTGCTGACTCAATCAGGGATTTATTGACAGGGTCAAGCACCAAAGTACTGCTAGGCTCATAGCGTAGTGCACTGGCTGCATCTATCCAGTAGCCATTCCAGCCTGATTTCTTAAGCTCTGGGTGAATCTGTTTTGTGAACTCGCTTCCCTGACAGCTGACGATGATATCCATGTCGCTAAGTTGCTGCAAGTCGTTCGCATCAAGCAGGGTATTCGCTGCATTTGGATAGTTGGGAGCTTTTTCACCCGCCTGTGAGGTCGAAAAAAAGTGAGCTTTAAAATTTTCAAAATCATTTTCTTCGCTCATGCGCTGAACAAGCACGGAACCAACCATGCCACGCCATCCAAC
>CAZFKV010000023.1:2554-10585 GCA_964519575.1 uncultured Candidatus Saccharibacteria bacterium
GGACCACTGAGCACATACACCCCGTCTCGCTCATCTTTGCCGGTGGCAATAACCATGCCATTCGACGGACCAGCTTTGCTTAGTTCAGCAAATAATGGATTGCGATCAACTCGTTGGAAGCCACCCACAATACGCCAATCTCCGATCTTGTATTCAAAACCGCTTAAAATATCATTTTTTGGAATAATCATCGGTTCTCTATACCATGACACAATGTATCGGCGAATATTTGCTTCGGCAATTAGCTGACTAAGGATATCTTTTGTTATTGCTGGTTGTTTGAAATCTTTCCAATTAACATATTGGGCATTTGGGTCATTTGGTGATTCAGTGTAATTCCAAAGAATCGATATTTTTTTGGGGACATCGCCGATTGTCTCTCCATTAATAACGTCAAGGTGACTAGCAGCGCCCGGTTCGGCATAGCCCAAGCTTTGCGCTTGCTCTACCACTTGGCCAAAAGACTGGCCTCGAGAAACACCGTCTAAGATAAAATTCAATGTTCCGTTGAGAACTAGATGCACTTGATTAACTTGACGATTAATCCGCTCTTTGAGCACCTGCATCATCCTTGTGCCTCCGCCCACAGTGGCCGACACACCAAGAGTTGTATCGAGGTATGGCTTTAGCTCGTGAAACTTATTTGCCATTGCTCCTTTTTCAGCTGTAACGACTGGAACTCCTTTAGATGCAAAATGATCGATGTAAGCAAATGCTTCTTTGCCCGTTTCAGTAGAGGGCATCGATACAAAAACTATATCAGGTTTCTGATCCTTCCAAGCGTTTTTATCTTGTGAGGTTGGTTCTAGTGTTTTTGGATTAAGCAGTAACCCATCGCTTCTAATAATGCCAGATAATTGGGCATCAATCTGGCCGAGGCGTTCCTCGACTGCCTTGCCGATATTTCCGTATCCAATCAATAGTGCTTTTCGATTGCCCATGCACTGCATAGTAACATGTCCAGCAACCTGTTGTAATCTGAAAAGCGATGTTCTATACTCTCGTTCATGCACCCCAAAGAGGTGCGTCGTATCAGTGAGCAATGAAAAGAGCACTACATAATCATTGTCTAGGGGTATGATGCCGAAGTAACTGTCCATTGTAGTGGATGACAGCTACTGGCTCACGAGGTTGATATCCTCTGAGCTGTCGCTAATTAAGGCGGAGAGCTTTGGGATCTTACCGAGCTTTCATTGGGTGCACAAGGAAATCAAATGACCCAATCTTCAAAACAAATCATTGTAGCTAAATTCGGTGGTACTTCCATGGCCTCAGCAGTTGCTATTAAGCATGTAGCTGAGATTATTGAGGATCAAAATATCAAGTTTACTGTCGTATCGGCTGTTGCAGGAAGTACCAATATTCTTGAAAATCTTGGTAATAATGTGAATGAACAAAGTTGGAAAACAAGCGAGGAGTCACTGTCAAATTTGACGAAAATTCATCTTGATATCGCAAAAGAACTTGAACTAGATAAAGACACCGATGATAAATTAACGAAATTGTTTGATGAAGCTAATACTCTCGTCAAAGGTATGTATTTACTCAAGGACAATCCACCTGCTGCTAGAGACAGACTAATGAGTGTTGGTGAACGAGCTTCGTCATTATTATTACAATCATATCTAAATCAATCATCGAAAAAAACGACCGAATTAATCGACGCTCGGACTATTTTGGTAACTTCAGCAGATCATGGGCAGGCAAGACCAAAATACCAACTTATCAAGAAGAATACTGATAAAAAAATACTGCCAAAACTCAAAGAGGGAAACCGTTTTATTACTCAAGGCTTCATTGGTCGAAGTATCGAAGGTAATACAACTACCCTAGGAAGAGGAGGCAGTGATTTTAGCGCGGCAATTTTTGCTGAGGCAATGGGCGCCAAAGAACTTCAAATATGGTCTGACGTTTCAGGAATTTCGTCATGCGACCCAAGGATCGTTAAGGATGCGCAGCCTTTAAGCGCGCTGACCTATGGTGAAGCTGCTGAATTGGCATTAGCAGGAGCCAAAATTATTTATCCGGCAACAATTATTCCTACCGAGAGAGCTAACATTCCGGTTGTTATTAAAAACACCTTTGCGCCGACCGCCACCGGAACGATCATTAGTTCAAACGATGATTATCCACCACTGATAAGAGCGGTGGCTATCAAGAATAATCAACATCTTATTACCGTTGCTACACCTAGAATGACAGCTCAATATGGCTTCCTTGCTGAACTATTTTCGCTCTTTCAGAAGCACAAACTTAACATCGATCAAGTTATAACTAGCGAAACCGCAATTTCCATAACTGTCTCTGATCGAATCGCACGGCATTCTGGACTAATGAATGAATTAAGAGATTTCGCCGAGATTTCAATCGAGCCAAACATAGCCATGGTCTCAGTTGTCGGCAACAACATCACTGACACGCCTCATGTCGGCAAGAGAATTCTCGATGCAATCTATGACGAGAAGGAACCAATTGTCCTGCGTGGTGTGAACCAAGGCGCTAATAAGCACAGTTTTTCAGTTTTTGTTGCCAATAAAGATGCTGACACTTGCGCCCAACGACTGCACAAAGGATTAATCAATAATGGATTGCTATCATGAACATTGCCCTACTCGGAAATGGCCGGACTGGTAATAACATCCATGCAGTCATTAGCCAAGACGACTCAATAACTGACTTTAATCTTCAAAACCTTCCGACACTGGATAATCTGAAGGGTCATGATGTCGTCATCAGTTTTTTGCCCGGAAATGCTTTTCTTGAGTACTATCGCCTATTGCTCGAAGCCAGAATCCCTGTCGTAACTGGAAGCACCGGTTTTGCTTGGCCGGAAAATGCTGCAAGCGAGATTCAGCAAACCGAGACGGCATGGATTACAGCCAGTAATTTCAGCCTTGGTATGCAGTTAGTTCATGATGCGATTGTTGCACTTGGTTCTGGTATCAATCTACTGCCTGAAGCAACAACAAGTATTCACGAGATCCATCACATCCATAAAAAGGATAGCCCGAGCGGTACTGCACTCAAGTGGCAGGAGTGGTTTGGCCAAGATGTTACAATCACCAGCCAAAAGCTTGGCGAAACAGTCGGCGATCATCAGCTGACAATTGATACACCGACAGAAACAATAAGACTCCAGCATGTTGCCAAGGACCGTAAGATATTTGCTGCTGGTGCTGTTTGGGCAGCACGTAAGGTTGGAGAATTACCTGCTGGATTACACAATTTTGAAGATGTTGTGAATAAGTTTAAGCAAGGAAATTCATCATGAAAGATCTTAACGATTACAAAGTCTGGACCGCCATCATCACACCGATGTTTGATGATGGGTCAGTTGATTACAATTCACTCGAAAAGCTACTTCGTCGTCAGGTCGTGGCCGGCAATGGCATAACTATACTCGGAAGCACGGGTGAGTCATTAAATATTAGTCATGAAGAGAGAAAAGAAATCCTCGAATTCGCGCTCGGACTCAACCTCGATGTCCCCTACATGGTTGGTGTTGGTGGATCACAACTGCCAGCTCAAATTGAATGGATTGAATACCTTGAGACAAAAGCAGTACACGCATACCTGCTGGTTGTGCCACTGTATGCAAAGCCAGGCGATGCAGGCCAATGCAATTGGTTCAACTCTCTAATGGATGTCAGCACGCGTCCAGTCTGCCTCTACAATGTCCCAGGACGAACCTGCATGCCACTGAGTGTAGATGCAGTGAAAAAATTGAGTTCTCACAAGAATTACTGGGCAATCAAAGAAGCTAGTGGAAGTACTGATGAATTCAAGAAGTATTACGATGCGGCACCAAACACACATATGTTCAGCGGTGATGATCCAATGCTTCCAGACTTCGCCCCGCTTGGTGCCAAGGGCGTAATATCTGTTGCCGGTAACGTGTGGCCCGAGATAACTCAAAAAGTGGCTACCGCCTGTGTTGATGGAACTTTTACAGAAGTTGATTTGTGGAAACGAGCGGCCAATAGCATGTTTACTGCCAGCAATCCTATCCCAGCTAAGGCGTTCCTCGCACAGCGTGGAGATATCACATCACCGCAGGTGCGAGCACCACTTCATGTTGATGATATGAGGAATATCGAAGAAATTATCAAAGCCGACAAAAACCTACAGATTCTCTAGAGCTTTCTTAATCTGATCACCCTCAAGTCGCCAGTGTTCCCAGTTCTGTACGTGCCGTGCACCTAGTTTCCTGTAAACCTTTTTTGCAGGTTCATTGAAATCAATCACGTCCCAACGTACTCGCCCATATCCCCGCTCGTCAGCAATCGCAAGAATACTCTTGAGTAACATCCTACCTACACCTTCTCCTCTGTAATCCGGCAAAACGAAGAGGTCTTCTAAAAACATATTCGGTCCGGTCCAGGTCGAGAAAACCACATACCATAGAGCAAGGCCGATTGCTTTGCCTTCATCCTCTGCGATAAAACAATTGAACAGCTGCTTTTCCATATGTAGAAATTTCTCATAATCAGCAACTATTAGCTTTACGCCTTCTGGTTCCTTTTCATACTCGGCTAATGCGTATACCAAGTTGTAGATGTTTTTTGCATCATCCTTGTTGGCTTCACGTATCGTAATCATTTCATGCTGCTCACTACTTATAGTTTACTGAAGTCTAATGTAGCGAAATAATCGTCGATTAATTCTGGACGCCTGATTTCTTCGATACTGCCATCAGCGCGCAACAGCACTTCGCCCGGTCGCAGTTTGCCGTTGTAGTTGAAGCCCATTGCATGTGAGTGTGCCCCAGCAGTGTGGATTACCAACACATCTCCAATAGTAATTTCGGGTAGGTCACGGTCTATGGCGAATTTATCATTATTTTCACAGAGTGATCCAACCACATCGTATATATGATCCTGCGGAAGACCCTCTTTGCCTAGAACTGTAATTTCATGGTACGCACCATACATTCCTGGTCGCATGAGATCCGCCATGCTGCCATCTGTACCGACATAATCTTTATAAGTATTTTTCAGATGTCTAACCGAGACAATCAGATGTCCATGAGGACCTGTCACAAACCTACCATGCTCTGTCACTATTTTTGGTTTAGACGGACGATCAGCAAAGGTTTTTTCAAACATGTCTCTTGTAATTGTTCCTAGCTCTTTTGTCTTAATTGGTTCACTAGTTGCAGGGTTGTAAGGAATCCCAAATCCGCCACCAAAATTAATGAATTCTAATTCTATACCAACTTTATCTTCGATTTCTGTTGCAAGCTTAAACATTATTTCGATTGTCTCAATATGTGCCTCGAGGCGTAGTTCGTTTGAAACCATCATAGTGTGCAAGCCAAATCTCTTTACGCCCTTTTTCTTTGCAAGCGTATAGGCTTCAAGAATTTGTTCGTGGGTTAGACCATACTTCGCATCCGCTGGAGTACCAATAATGTCGTTGCCGCCACTAGTACGCAGATTGCCTGGGTTATAGCGAAAACAAACTAGCTCAGGTAATGGACCGACATTTTTTTCGTAGTAGTCAATAAAGTTAATATCATCAAAGTTAATTATCGCCCCGAGTTCCGTCGCCTTTTGAAACTCATCAGCTGGCGTGTCGTTGGAACTAAAGATTATTTCCTCGCCCGTAAAACCAGCTTTTTCAGCTAGTATGAGTTCAGCCATCGAGCTGACATCAATTCCCATCCCTGCCTTTTCTCTCAGTAATTTGTGAATATATGGATTTGGCAGTGCTTTTGATGCGTAGAAGTTTTTATATCCAGGTGACCACGAGTACATATCATTCAGTTGCTTGGCGGTGTTCAATATTCCCTTTTCGTCATAGACATAAATAGGGGTAGGGAATTTAGAAATTATTTCTTTGATCTTCTCATCAGTAAATGATTGACTCATATGTTATTTCCGAAAATCAAAATTAGCTTGTATCCGCTTCATGGCTTCTTGGACTTTTTCTAAGTGGTTAAATCCACTCAAACGGAAGTAGCCCTTTCCCTGACTACCAAATCCTTCGCCGGGCGTGCCGACTACAGAAACTTTATTCAGTAGTTCATCAAAGAAACTCCATGAATCGAACCCTTCTGGTACTTTCAGCCAGATGTATGGTGCATGCTCGCCGCCGTAAGTTTCAATACCAATGTTTTCTAGTCCTGCGCGAATTACATGCGTGTTTTTCATATAGTATTGTGCCAAAGCGTTCGATTCCTCGACTCCCTTATCACTCAGCACAGCTAAGCCACCGGCTTGAATGATATTACTCGCGCCGTTAAACATCGTTGACTGACGACGTTCCCACATTGCATTGAGCTCTCCAGGCTTACTGTCCTCTGTCTGAAGTTTCTTAGGGACGATCGTCCAACCCAGACGAACACCGGTAAAGCCTGCCCATTTTGAGAAACTACTGATTTCAATTGTGCACTCATCCGCTCTCTCGATCTCATAGATAGATCGTGGAACAGAATCATCCTGGATAAAGAAACTGTAGGCGGAATCAAAAATAATAATTGCATTGTTTTTCAGAGCATATTCGACAAATGATTGTAGCTGCTCGAAGCTAGCGACAGTTCCAGTCGGGTTATTTGGACTGCAGAGATAGATAATATCGACATGCACTGATAGAACTTCTGGGAAAAAGCCATGTTCTGGGCCACATGGCATATAGATGATTCCATCATAATTACCGTCATTATTCTCGCCTGTCTTCCCACTGAGAACTGCAGTATCGACATATACTGGGTAAACAGGATCTTGAACCGCTATGACAGAATCTGCGGCAAAGATGCCTTGGATATTTGCAGTGTCAGATTTTGCTCCGTCACTGATAAAGACTTCGTCTGGATCGATAGAAACTCCTGTAGTCTTTTTGTAATACTGGGCAACGGCTTTTCTCAGTTCTCCCTGGCCTTTCTGTACCCCGTATCCTCGGTAGCCTTCATCTGTGCCCATGGCTTCAACTGCATCTTTAAGGCCTGCAACAACCGTCTCGGTCAATGGAAGTGTTGTATCGCCAATACCGAGTTTAATAATCTCATTATCAGGATTAGCGTTTGAAAAAGCTGTTGTTCGTTTGGCGATTTCACCAAACAAATAATCTTGCTTCAGTTTACGGTAATTATAATTAATTTTCGCCATAGTATTGTAAATAATTTTATCACAAAAACAGAGGTAAGTCAGCTCGAACTTATAGACTCTGCACTTGAAATCATTTTAGCTCAGTGACTACATTGAAAATCTCCCACTTGAGCTTTTGATACGATTTGTCTAACAAATTTTTCGTATCTATATTTATGATGCAATCTGAAAGATTTTTGCGGGTGAGAGCATTGCAGTAATTCTTAGCGAGAAGATTCAAGGATCTGTATGAATAATACTGCGACTAATTATCGCTGCTAAATGCGCCAAGACTACTCACGGCGCAGCAGGCTTCGCCTGCTTACAGGAGGGTGCGGCCGCAAACACTTTAGGGGACTTGGCGTTCTAGTTCGAGGTGAGCGCGACGTATCGCCGACATCTCATCTTGCTTGTCTTCAAGTAATGCGACAACGTCTTCTACTAGTTTATCTGGATCATCACCGTGAATAATCGGAGGATAGCCGGCTTCTCCTGCCACTCGCAGAATCTCATCGAACATCTCGCTTGTTCCTCCGGCACCATGTAGGACAGCTACTGGCTTTCCGAGTTCCATAGCTACCGCAAATTCATGAGTTGTACCAATTCGCCCCCCAATAGAAATAACCGCATCGGAGGATTGTATCAGTAGTACATCGCGACCTATGAATTCTTGTCCTGTATAGAAAATAATATCGTAGCATTCCGTCGGTAGGCGATAGTCGTGCACATGAGTATAGAGGTTATGGGCAGGACTAAGGCCAATCGACATTCCCTTCTCTGATTTGGCACCTTGAGCGGCGTAATTTGGAATTCCAGTTGTTGCTCCTGTCAGAAGATGGTGATTTCGACTAGCGATGGCTCTACCCGCTGACCTAGCAAGGTCTTTGCCGTCGACCACTGTCGGACCCTTGGCTGCTCCGCTGACACATATCTGAAATTGACTCAT
>CAZFKV010000023.1:10685-11770 GCA_964519575.1 uncultured Candidatus Saccharibacteria bacterium
TCGGGCGTCACCATGTCATTATCGAGTTGTTCCAAAATCTGCTGTTCAAGATTTCGACTGCCCATATATCGCATAAAAATCTCATTCCACAATGATTCTCTAGCATGATAAAGATATCTATTGGTAAATGAAACTTCATTACTATAACCAAAGGAGACATCAGTTAGATTAAAAGAAACTAGATTTCCACTGATATCGAGTACTAAATAGTCCAAATCACGCCAGTAATCTAGCTGTGGGTCAATGTCAAAGAGCACGTCCTCTGCCTTTCGCCAGTGCAAGTCCTCTGGTTGAACATGTGGCTCGAAAGCCTCAGGATGTTTCTCGCTCTTCAGTTTTCCGAAATATCTCTGCACAACACGCCAATGGATATGCTGACCAGCAACCACTGCAGCCGAAGTGGTGTCAGCTATTAGAGTATCAACAACCTCCTTACCAAAATTCTTGTGAGTTGATTTTAACTTGAAAAAACTACTGTATAGACGAATTTCGTTAATGTAATGGAAAAGTAGTGCCATCGTTTTCAGAGGCAGTCCTCGAACCTTATTTTCTCGCAACGGTACGACTGCAATAGTACCCATTTCTTTGGTGTGAGTTACGTTATGAAGCTTCTTTTTGGTAAACTTCTCTGCTTGGTCGACCCATTTTTCATGATCCATTTCGATAATAGTTATTTTTCGTTGTTCAAAGTCAGATGCTTTTACTTTCTTGAATAATTCATTGTATTTATTGAGCCAATCACTACCTTCGGTGAAACGGAGTGCGGTATATATTTCATCAAATGGTTCACGCTTGAGCATGCTGTCGATGCTTCGATAGCCTAAATGAAGCATCATCTGGTTTGGTGGCATTTCCCGGAGAATATCTTTGGCAACTGATCGTTTCAAAGCCCAGGTATTTTTGGGTATATTGGCGTTCTTGGCAGCTTTAATCATCAATGGTACCAATGTCTTCACGTCGCTGTCGTCTTTGCCACCAATTTCTTTTGCTAGGCGCAAATTATCCTGAGCTACTCGGTTTTCTAAGGCATGGAAAAGTTCCTTTGCAGTTGTATCCAGCGGATCAAGGTTAAGACGGTGCATTCT
>CAZFKV010000024.1:0-11670 GCA_964519575.1 uncultured Candidatus Saccharibacteria bacterium
GGTCATAAAGAAGTATGACAGCCCAGTGGTTTGCGCCACTTTGAAGCAAAAGTGGCAATAATTTGTTTCTTTGTAAAAGAAAAGATTGTTTTGTGCCACTTTGAAGCAAAAGTGGTATTACTTTGTTTCTTTGGAAAAGAAAGGATTGGTTTAAGCTACTTTGCAGTCAAAGTTGAAAGGATTGGTTCTTGGAAAGAATATGAAAATTAGTAAAAAATTAATCAAAAAATGTGTGTTGTGTTCGTTGACTATGTGATGGGGTTGAAAGAGGTTGAACCAGGAGCCGGAACGGTACAGGTGTGCCGGGCGAAAGGCAGTTCCTGTACCGTTCCGGCTCAGAAGAGTAACTCCTTCGCATCGCCTTGCCCTAGGCAACACTTTTGGGTCTTGCTCTTCCGCACACGTGGTCTTGGAGTAAACCAAGGTGCACTGGTGATCTGTTACGAAAAGAAATTTTAGGTTGCACGGCCGGCTACTCTCCAACAGGAGGTGCGGGTGATGAAGCGACGATGGATTTCGCGCGGCCGGCAACCTGACTAGGGCTTTTTGATGATCATCCTCATCCACGTCACCTTCCTCAGGTAGACGATTCCGATGTGGACTTTCTCCCCCTTTCTTTTTTAGCGATCTTATCTGTAGAACTGATTTGAAATCACCGATGCAATCTCAAAACAGTCCTACAGAACTCTTTCATGTCAACGAACACAACATTTGACCAAATATGGTCAGATGTCCATCACCTCACAAGCGATAGATGGCTACAGTCTAGTGCTGGTGCTCGACAAACGTCAAGCATAACTATTTCAATAATCCTTGGATACCTTTAACTATAAGGTCGACCCCGATTGTTCCAACGAAAAAACCATTAAGTCTCATGAAAATATCGAGGTTACGATCAAAAGCGGCTTTGACGTTCTTACGAACGCCTTCTCTGATTAGTGCTAGGGTTATTATGATTGCAAAAGTAATAGCAATCACTGCTCCGATACTGAGGACTGCTGTCGGCTTGGACAAGGCGCGTCCCATGATAATACTCATCGTTAGGGTACCTGAGCCAACCATATATGGCAGTGCAACTTGGGCGGCGATTTCATTCATTTCACCTTTGGTTGCGATGAATCGGCGTTTACCTGCCACAAGATAATTCAAGCTCAGCGCCAGCAAGACGATACCACCAAAAACACGAAATGAACTGAATTCTACTTGCAATAATTCTGTAAATATCTGTTCACCATAAAGTGCAAATATCGAATATATAATGAAAGTTAAGATACTAGCTCTTATCAATACTCGAGTGAAATCATCAATTCCCCGCTCTTGCTTTAACGGCAACAAATATACAAATATCGCCACTGGATTGATAAGTGTCACGAAATAAATAATGTATTGCAACATCAACTTATTCTAACACTCGTTAGTTAAACTGTAACTGACTGTTCTTGACAGTCGCTTTGACTGAAGATCCTTCAACAATCGTACCATCAATGATTTTCATGGCCAGTGGGTCAAGTAGCTTTGTTTGGATCAAACGCTTGAGTGGTCTAGCACCAAATGCTGGGTCATAACCTTCTTCGGCCAGAAGTTGCTTAACACTGGTATCGAAAGTAGCTGAAATATCTTTTGCTGTTTTCAGGTGTTTGGCGACTTCTTCAAGTTGAATATCGACAATCGCCTTCATACGGTCTTTGCTTAGTCTGTTAAATATTACTATATCGTCGATACGATTTAGAAACTCAGGCTTAAATTCAGTTCTCAATAATTGTTCAATTGTTGATTGCAAAGCTTCGTCTTCCTCGGCGGTGGCTGCTAATATTGCCGAGCTACCAACATTGCTCGTCATAATAATAATCGAATTTGTGAAATTGACAGTCCTGCCCTGACCGTCAGTTAATCGTCCATCATCGAGGACTTGCAGGAGGACATTAAAGACTTCATGGTGTGCTTTTTCAATTTCATCAAAGAGAATTACAGCATACGGTCGTCGACGTACGGCTTCGGTCAGTTGGCCACCTTGCTCGTAGCCTACGTATCCTGGAGGCGCACCAATTAGTCTTGCCACCGCATGTTGCTCCATGTATTCACTCATATCTATGCGCACCACTGCGTGTTCATCGTCGAACAATTGTTGGGCCAATGCTCTACTGAGTTCTGTTTTGCCGACACCAGTTGGGCCAAGGAAAAGGAAGCTACCAATTGGTCGATTCTGATCGGCGATGCCAGCTCGACTGCGTCGGATTGCGTTGGCTACTGCTTTGACGGCCTGGTCTTGTCCAACAACTCTCTTGGATAACTCAGAGTCCAAATCCTTAAGCTTCTCCGATTCACTTTCGAGCAGTCGTTTAACAGGTATTCCTGTCCAACGGCCGACTACATCGGCAATATCTTCAGGAGTTACTTCTTCGCGAAGCAAGCGTTGGTCCTGAGGAATACTGTCTAGTTTTTTACGAGTGGCTTCGATTGTTTGCTTGAGACCTGGAATCTTACCGTACTGTATCTCGGCTACCTTGTTTAGATCATTCTCTCTTTCGGCTTGCTCCTGTTCAACACGCAGTCGATCAATTTCCTCGCTAGCCGTATTGACTTCATCAATTAGTTTTTTCTCTGTTTGCCAATGCTGTTCAAGATCTTTGGTCTTTTCTTTAAGGTTGGCAATGTCTTTTTCAATCTCGCTCGTACGGTCTTTGGATTTCTTATCTTTCCGAATTGCCGCCTTTTCGATTTCGAGCTGAGTAATCTTTCGTTTTGCCCGATCGAGTTCGGTAGGCATTGATTCTATTTCAATCTTCAAGCTACTGGTCGCCTCATCGATTAAATCAACTGCCTTGTCAGGTAAGAATCGTTCAGGAATGTACCTTTGGCTTAAACGAGCGGCTGCAATCAGGGCTTCATCAGTTATTTTCACACCGTGATGTACCTCATATTTCTCTTGGAGACCACGCAGTATGGTTATTGTGTCCTCGACACTTGGCTGGTCGACATAAACAGGTTGGAATCGACGTTCTAAAGCAGCATCTTTTTCGACATATTGGCGATATTCATCAAGAGTTGTGGCTCCTATCATGTGCAGTTTGCCCCGAGCCAGCATTGGTTTTAGCATATTAGCAGCATCAACTGCGCCATCGGCTTTTCCAGCTCCAACAATGGTATGCATCTCATCAACGAATAAGATTATCTCGCCGTCACTCTTCTCAACTTCCTCAAGAACAGCCTTAAGTCGTTCTTCGAATTCCCCACGATATTTAGCACCAGCGATTAGGCTGCCAATTTCCAGAGCAACCAGTCTTTTATTGATTAGACTGCTGGGTACATCGCCGGCGATTATTCTGCTTGCTAGACCTTCAACTATTGCCGTCTTGCCTACTCCGGGTTCGCCTATTAATACTGGGTTGTTTTTAGTTCGACGACTGAGTACTTGCATTACACGCCGGATTTCCTCATCACGACCAATCACTGGGTCAAGCTTTCCTTCGCGAGCTAATTCGGTGAAATCCTGACCGAATTTATCAAGGATATTCATTTTATTTTCTGGTGTTTGATCGGTCACCTTCATATCACCTCGTATCTCATCAACTTTGGTTCTAACTTCAGTATAGTCCAATCCAACTGGCAGTTCCTTCAATTTCGTAGCTGCTAGTAAAATATGTTCAGTAGAAATGTGAGTATCACCGAGCTCTTTCATTTCTTTCTTTGATTCAGCGATAACTTTACTAAAAGCATTGCTAGGGCGAATGTCAGATTCATCCTGCGTGTCAGTATTTTGGGGCAACCTCTCAAGTTCTTTGTTTAGACTTACTATTAGCGAATCAGTCACATCCAGGGCAGCCAGGACGCCGACCATAGCGGTGTCGGTCTGATTACTTAGCGTAATTAACAGATGAACCGGCTCTAATGAAGGATTATGATTTTCAACAGCCAACTCAACTGCTGACTGTAGCGCTTCGAGAGTTTTTTGGGTCATTTCATTTGGGTTCATAGTAATTAAATAGTAGGAAATTAGCACTCTCATGTCAAGAGTGCTAATTATGCTTATGCGATTATTCTGTCATCTTAAGATATAATAGTCGAGTGATAAAATATCGTAATAATCAAAGAGGTTTCACGATTCTCGAATTATTGATTGTGATTGTTGTAATAGGAGTACTTGCGGCTCTGGTTCTAAATGCATTTGGTAACGCCCAAGAAAGGGCACGTAACGCTGTAATATCCCGTACTGTCAAACAATATGAGAGTGCATTATTGCAGTATCATGCAGATAATGGAGCTTACCCGGCAATCAACGGCAACACCAGAAATGAGGGAACTTGTGTAGGTACCGGCTATAAGGATCGGAATGGTAATGGTAGAGGAGATTGTAATCTTTTTGCTATTAGCGAGGAGTCAGATAGTGAGTTTAACGATTCGTTAAAGCCGTATTTTAGTGACGATTTACCACCAGCGGGAAATTATGAAGTAGATCCGGGAAATGGAAACACATGGCAAGGATTCATTTTCGGCTACAGCCCAGATTTAAAGATAAATGGAAATTCTATTGGTAGTAATTTTTTGGTTTTCCTTTTGGAAGGAAATGATCAGGATTGCAAGCATGCTTCCTTAAAACCAGCCACAAGCTGGCCGAATTTTGAAAGCATTGATCCAAAAAACTCTGGTAACTTCGGAGAAGCTACCGCCTGTATGTTTCAACTACCGGAGTAGCTATCTTTTTGGTATTGGTTTGCATATACTCAAATAATAATGTCTAGTGTGTCAATGGCTGAGTCTGGTGAGCTGTTAGTTGAGCCTCAAATTGCTGAAATAGTCGAAATGTTGCCTCATCGATCATCCTTGCCGGAGGACTTTCGTTTTGCTGTTATTGATGGTATTCGCTTTGCTTTCAATAAAATCAGCGATGATTATGAAGGAGTTCTTGAATACCATGATTCTGAACATTTCTACGATGTTGTGACGGGTGCAGTTAAGATTATTACTTTTATGCATAAGCGATTCCCGCGCGAAATCCCAGAAAGAGATATATGGCTAGTTGCGCTTGCAGCAGCCGGACATGATATCGAGGAAGAATTTGATGGTCATTTTGCCAGACCAGAATCCAGCGAACATGTCGAAACGGTAAACAATGAAGAAATTGATTTAACTGACTCAAGATTATTTGAGCCACGAATCTTATGGACTGGTTCGAACGAGATAAATTCGGCTGATGAGATAGTCGGATTCATGGTGACGAGAAACTTATCAGCTGGTCGAGAGATTTTCACTGGTGAAGACATTGAAAGGGTACTTACAGCTATTCGCAGAACTGTTCCAGAAATAATAGAGGGAAGTAATTATAAGACTGTTCGACAAGACACAGTAAGAGCTGATGCGATGGCACTTGCCTTGCTTTGGGCAGACACTAATTCTGCAGGCTACAGCTCTGAAAGGTTCCTCCGTGACGGAGGTCGACTTTGGGTTGAGAAACTGCCTTTAGTTGGAAAACTTCTTAGAAATCTTGGCTCGACCGCCATGGAGGCTCGTGAAAGGACCCTTGACTGGTACGCAGATCAGGTAGCATTTGCAAGAGGACGAGCGATTGTTACAGCAATTGATATTGATGAATCCGACCTGCCAGATCCGATAAAGAATTTCATGCGCACTTTTTTTTGCAAATTTCATGATTCGGCTGCTGCAGCTCAAGGACAAGTTAATAGAATGAGAGTCTTGGGTTACGGGGTTCTTGCTGATTCTCTAGTCCTCGCCAAGCCATGGGATGCGATTCAGGAGATAAGAAGCCGACAAGGTCAGTAATCAATACCTTTGTTGGCCAAGAATTTGTCATCGAAATGATGCTTAATCTTTGTCATGTTGGTCGCGATGTCTACAAATGGCAATAACTTTTCAGGGAAGTCCCTACCAGTCATACATAAAGATGTTTGTTGATCAGTTGAGTCGATCAGTTTTTTAAGTTGTGCTGTTGTTAGTAGGCCGTCATGAACAGAATTATTGATTTCGTCACATACAACTAGTTGATAATCTCCAGAAGAAGCAGCCTGCAATGCGAAAGTGTAGGTTATCTGGGCGGCTTGTTTGTGTTGTTGTTTGGTGACTCCGGCAGCGCTCATGGAGCCTGCGTTAAAAAAGCCCTTCCCGCCTTCCTGAAACGTCAGTTGTGAACCGTATACATCACTTATGTCTTTGAGGAATTGGTGTTCGCCAACTTCCCAGTTCTTGATAAATTGAATAAAGGCTACTCTGAATCCACTTCCAAGAGCTCGGACAACTAATCCTAACCCAGCGCTCGTCTTGCCTTTGCCGTCGCCGGTATAGACAATCTTTACTGATGGTTTAATTTGATAATCCTCAAACATGTCATGTCATTATGATGCAACCGCACTCAATTCTGAAATTTTAGTCAATTATCAGTCGATAATTTGACATTAAATCTATGCCCTCGTATTCTGAGAACGCTATATATTGTGTTCAGTAATTCAATCAAGCACTAGCATGATAGTTTTGGGCAATCGAGGTGAAATTCCTCAGCTGTGCCGCAACCGTTAAAGTCGGAAAACCAAACGTAGTAGCAGTCTTCGCTATTGAGCGGAGCCTTCGAGCAAAGGCAGGTCTAATTGATGCATATTACCTTCGCTCGCTGTAATTTGAGTGGAGGTTTTTTAGTGAAGCGAACGGTCAGTAGTTTTAGACCATACTTGGTTATCATCTGTGGTCTCGGCATACTTCTGCTCTGCACTAGTCTTCCGGGAATCGCCTACTATAATAAGACGCTTCAGGAAAAGACTAAGCCGCAGAACCAGCAGCAAGAGTCTGCAACAGAGAAGACCGAGAAGGTAGTTAAAAATCAAGAGTCAACAAACCCAACAACGAGTGCTGGAGATCCCGACAGTAAGTTTAGTGAATCATCAATATCTGAAAAACCAGCAACTACAATCCCATCATCGCCAACTGCTACAAATACGAGTGAAGTTCAGGTGTCTCAGAACCTTAAAGTCATGCTCTCTATAAATAGCGTAAGTAAAGGCACTATCAGCATGACAGCCGGCAGTAATCAGTGTCAGGTCTTAGGCCAAGCGCTGCAGCAAGGTTTTATCCAGAGTTTGGACATGAGATACAGCGAACAATACAAGACTATGGCCGTGTATGTGATTAACGGGCTTGGTGAATCCAATGAGATCTGGTGGACATATAGCGTCAATGGTAAACCGCCACCATTTGGCTGCAGTAAAATGACTGTCCGTAATGGCGATCAAGTGAATTGGTGGTACGTAAAATGAGTAATAAAGGAGTTAATTAAGTGAATCAACTATCAAAAACAGGCAGAAATTTCGGCATAAATGGCAAGCGATTTGTGATTAGTATCATGACAGCATCATTGCTGATCTTCCCAATGAGTCCTGCGGTGGTCTTAGCTGCCACCGACGAAGAAGCTGCAACCGCAGCTGCACATGCAACAGAGTACCTGGAAGCAAATCAAAATGAAGATGGATCAATTGCTGGCTATGGTGGAGAAACGGAATGGTCAATTATCGCTTTTGAAGCAAGCGGCACTGATGCAGACACTGTCGAAAGTGATGCTGGAAATAGCACAATAGAATTTCTTGAAAGTGACAAGCCGACAGAGACAACCTCAGCTACAACTATTGAGCGCAAGATTCTTGCCATTAATGCTTCCGGTAAGGATAGCAAGAATTTTGATGGTGTCGATTACAACCAAGAACTTAAAGATCAGCACAACAATGATCAGATCGGTGAAGTTACATTACTCAACGATGATTTCTTCGGAGTCTTAGCAATCGATGCTTCTGGTGACGAATCTATGATGCACATTGCTCAAGATTCATTGGATTATTTTTTAGAGCATCAGAAGGATGATGGGAGTTTCACATACACTACAGTAGATTGTGGAGTTTACTGTATTCCAAATAGTAATGACACTGCTGCTGCAATCCAAGCTATGTATGCTGCGGAGCGGTTGGGGTTAGAAAATATTGCACTATTTTCATCGAAAGATAAAGCAATTGTATATTTGCTTAGTACACAGAATGAAGATGGCGGTTTCGGCTATGATCTTGTTAGTCCCAGTGACGGGAGCTCAACAGCATGGGCATTAATGGCCTTAAACTTAGTGGGCAGTTGTGCTAAAACCCAAGCACTAGCAGCACGGAACTGGCTGATCACGAATCAGAATGAAGATGGTGGTTTCGGCTACGTTGCCTATGGTTCAAATTTTAGCGATACCTACACGACAGCTCATGCAGTCACTGCTATTCTTGGTAGTAGTTGGACTCTGGATTCAGCAGCAAACTTTAGCGGCGATCAAAGCCTATCGATTTGTGAAAAATCAGTCGTATTGCCTTTAGGAAAAACAACAAGCAATAATAATGATTCCACGATCATATCTGTGTTAAGTCCAACAGTGTTTGCTGCGGACGGTATTGATAAAAACTCAAGTGAGAAGAAAACTGAATCAAAGAAAGAAAGTAGTGAGGATAAGAACGCTGTGCTGCAGTCAGCGGATTCAGCATGGAAAATAGCCATACCAGTTATATTAATACTGGTCGCAATTGCATGGTATCTGCTACAGTCTAGAGGAAAGAAAACAGGAGTTGCCTAAAATGCCAAAATCATTTCATATTAAAATTGTGCTAGTTCTGATTATCTCAGGTGTTCTGTTACGGCTTGTGCCACATCTGCCAAACTTCACACCGATCGCGGCCTTAACACTGTTCGGTGCGGCCTATCTGCCTCGTAAGTACGCACTGATACTGCCTCTCATTGCTATTGCGGTCAGTGATTATTTGCTGCTCTACATAAATCCATTTGGAGAAAAGATCTTCAACTTCACGCAGATCTATCCTTTGACTGCTGCCTTCCATGACACAACCGGATGGGTCTGGGTGAGTCTGATGATTAGCGGGTTACTTGGCTTGCTACTGCAGAAAAAGCGCGGGTTTGTGCGAGTTGGTACAGTAACGATTATTTCTGCGCTGCAATTTTACCTCCTTACAAACTTTGGTGTATGGGCAGCCGGTGCGTATGCGAGAGATCTGAGTGGCCTCTTTGCAAGCTATGTTGCGGCACTCCCCTTCCTGCGCTGGACCCTTCTAGGAGATCTTTTCTATACGACTAGCTTCTTTGGTCTATATGAGATCGCTATAAGAAGTGCTTCAAAAAAACCTGCTACACCAAAGCTTATTAAGGCTTAGGCCAATAATTTAGTTATTTTCTTAGCGATGGCTTCAGGTGTGAAACCAAACTCTTCATCGAGCTTTGTGTATGGCGCACTGAATCCAAAATGTTCAAGGCTGTGAATCCTAGAAATATCGCCAACCAGTTCAAGTAGATTGACGGCCAACCCTGCCGTGATGCCAAACTTTGGAATATCTGAAGGGATAATTTCTTGTTGATACTTCGAGCTCTGCTCTCTGAACTTACCCTCAGATGGGATTGATACTACTCGGACGGGTGCATCTTTGAGCAACCTTACCGCTTCTAACGCTGTGCTTACTTCGCTTCCATTGGCGATGATTATTAGCTTTGGTTGCTTGGCCGGTTCATAGACGACATAGCCTCCTTTTTCTGCGCCAAGTGCCGTCTGGTAATTCTCTGATATTCCATCGACATTTTGTCGAGTAAGTATCAAACCGGTGGGGGTTTTAGTGTTTTCTATCGCCATCTTCCAGGCAATAGTAGTTTCAATAGCATCGGCTGGTCGAAGAGCAAGCAATCCAGGTTTGCCACTATGATTATGTAGTCGCTCGAGTAATCGGAGTTGAGCTTCTTGTTCTACAGGCTGATGTGTCGGGCCATCTTCGCCAACCCGGAATGCATCATGCGTCCAGATGAATTTCACAGGTACTTCCATCAGTGCAGCCATTCGCAGAGCAGGCTTCATGTAGTCACTAAAGACAAAGAAAGTACCGCAAACAGGAATAACTCCTCCATGTAGACCCATGCCGATAGCGAGACAACTCATGGTAAATTCGCTGACACCGCAGTGCAGAAACGCTCCTTCAAAGTGTCCCGCGGTCATTGGTGTTGTTTTCTTGAGAAATCCATCAGTTTTATCACTGTTAGCCAGATCAGCACTCATGACAATCATATTGCCAATATATTCGGCAAAATGACTCAGTACGTGGCTGCTACTGGCTCGGGTAGCACTATTTGGCTTCTGGCTTTCAGCGATTGCTTTCCAATCAAGCTTTGGGACTTCGCCACTCAAATAACTGTCGAGTTTCGAAGCTTTCTCCGTATTATTATTTCTCCACGCTTTTTCAGCCGCTTTGCGCCTTTTAACTTCACTTCGTTTACGTTCAGCCGAGTGTTTGTAAAGTTCCCTTACCTCTTTCGGAATGACAAAAGGGTTATGAGGGTCACCGCCAAGATGTTCTATGGTTTTTTCGAATGATCCACCAGCGCTACTAATCGGCATGCCGTGCATACTGACCTGACCTTCAAAATCTTCACCTGCTTCAGTGACTGCTCCGAGGCCCATAGTAGTGTCACCAATAATAAGTGTTGGGCGCTTGTGTTCGGCGTTTGCCTTAGTCAGAGCCTGTCTTATGGCATCTTGATCGTTACCATCAATGCTTAGTACTTGCCAGCCCCATGACTCATATTTCATAGCAGTATCTTCGTTAGTAACCGAACTTGTTTGAGTTGATAGTTGTATGTGGTTACTGTCGTAAAACATTATTAAGTGACCAAGACCAAGGTATCCAGCGATGCGACCTGCACCTTGAGATATCTCTTCCTGAATACCACCATCACTGATGAAACAGTAAGTGTTGTGGAGCGTCCATTCGCCGAAACGTTCGCGTAGGAATTTCTCAGCAATTGCCGCTCCAACACCATATGTATGACCTTGGCCAAGCGGTCCACTGGTGTTTTCGATCCCGTGTTTCAATGAGCGTTCAGGATGACCTGGCGTCTCACTGCCCCATTGTCGAAAACTCTTAAGGGATTCAAGTGGCATCCGTCCAGTCAGAGAGAGGATACTGTAAAGCATTGGTGACATATGACCAGCGTCGAGAAAGAAACGATCACGATGAGGCCAAGTTGGATCATCCGGGTCCTCAACAATAAATTCGTTAAAGAGCACATGGATGAAATCGGCGGCACCCATGGCGCCTCCGGGGTGACCGCTTTTAGCTTTTTCGACCATGGCAGCAGACAAGATCCGAACGGTATTTGCGGCTTGATGTTGGGGGTCAGCAGACATAGTTATTTTTGGCTCGCCTCATAATCACTTAAAAATTGCTTCAATCCGCTATCTGTCAGTGGGTGTTTGAAAAGCTGTTCGATGACGCCCAACGGACAAGTTGCAACATCTGCTCCGGCCTTTGCGCAGTTAACGATATGCATCGTATGGCGAATGCTGGCGGCAAGTACCTCGGTGTCGTACCCATAGTTATCGAATATAGTAACAATGTCACTGATCAAATCCATACCATCGGTTGCAATGTCATCAAGTCTTCCAATGAAAGGGCTGACATAGCTGGCCCCTGCCTTGGCAGCGAGCAGTGCTTGGCCAGCAGTAAAGATGAGCGTGCAATTGGTTCTTATCCCTTCATCGTCTAAGGCTCTAATTGCCTTTACCCCATCAGGTATCATCGGAATTTTAACGACAATTTTATCATCCAATTTAGCAAGCTCATGTGCTTCTTTTATCATGCCATCAAAATC
>CAZFKV010000025.1:0-11612 GCA_964519575.1 uncultured Candidatus Saccharibacteria bacterium
TCCCCAGCCAAATGCGACTCGAGAATCTGAGACTTAAGTTACTTATTGTGCTTCATTACCAGTAATTTAGTAAATGCACGAGTTTAGATCATCTCTGTAACCAGCTGATACAATGTATTTCATGGGTTTAAACAAACAAATACAAAAAATTGATGCCTTGCTGCGAAAGACTGGCTCTAAGGGTGCGCCTGCTGATACTCAAGTAAGAATATATTCAAAAAAACTAGGTATTGATTACCACTATGAGAGTGAAGCAAAACGACCCTATCACGCGGCAAGTGTTGGTAAGGTTTTTGTCGTTGCCCTGCTCGTTCAAATGGCAGATGAAGGCAAACTCAGCTTAGACCAAAAGATTTCCGAGCTACTTAATGCAGAAGATTTAGAAGGATTATATGTTATCAACGGTAAAGACTATTCATCTGAAGTTACCGTTCGGCAGCTTGCAAGCCACACGTCGGGAATAAATGATTATTTTGAAAGCAAATCTTCTAATGAAAGTAGTTTTATTGACCAAGTGATTACTGATTCTGATCATATCTGGACACCTGACGAGCTACTGGACTACACACGTAGGTACCAGAAAGCAGTCGCAATTCCTGGTACAAAGTTTTTCTATTCTGATACTGGCTATATTATGCTTGGTAAAGTACTAGAGAAAGTTAGTGGGTTGAGCTACGGCGACCTGTTGTCTAAACGAATATTTGAGCCACTTGCTATGGAGGGTTCGTACCTCTATGGACAATCAGTTAGCCATAAACTGCAAGCCATCGCCCCACTTTACGTAAAGGGTGTCGATATCAGTTCAATGAAATCTCTTAGTTGTGACTGGTCTGGCGGAGGAGTCATAACAACAACTGATGATTTGCTGCGCTTTCAAGTAGCTCTGCATACTGGTAAATTCGGAAACTTAGTCGCCGAGCAGGCAGGGTTCCCAAACAAATTTCGTAGGGGGATAGATTACGGCTTTGGCATGATGCAACTTCACTTTTCCGATTTCTTTTTTCTCCTTAGGGGGCTGCCGAATATGACAGGACATATCGGGATTACTGCTACTCATATGTTCTATGATGACGTAAATGACGTGCACTACATTTTGAATTTTGGTTCAGAAAAGCGCATGGTCGAGAGCTTTAAGATATTGATAAAGATTATCCAAATACTAAAAATGAAAGCTAGTTAGCGAAGCTAACACATACCAGCATATGCCACTTGTATCTTCAGGTTTGAAAAGTTGATCTCGATCATTTGCTACAATACAATCATGTCCAGACTAAAGACTCAAAAAAATAAAGCTAGTGTTTTGGAATTTATAAAATCTGTTGAAAATGATTCCAAAAGGAACGATTGCTTAGAATTATTAGAAATATTCGAAGAATGCACCGAAGAAGAGCCGGCAATGTGGGGCACAAGTATAGTGGGCTATGGAAGTTATCACTATAAATCAGAAAGAAGTAGGCAGGAGGGTGACTGGATGATGACGGGCTTTTCGCCCAGGAAGCAGAATCTAACGATCTATATCATTCCTGGTTTTGATAAGTACCAAAAAGATTTGGCCAAACTAGGCAAGCATAAAACGAGCGTGTCATGCCTATACATCAAACAACTATCCGATATTGACAAAGATATACTGAAGAAAATAATTACTGACGCTTATTCAAAAATGAATAAACAATATAGTAAAGGAGAATAAAATGGCTCAAGGCACAAAAGATGACCCTTGGAAACTCAAGACACCACCACTTTCATCAGACTATGAAATGTATTTAGACGAAAAAGACGGTAAAGAAGTAATCGTCTGTGTTGTAGGTAAGACTACCCTGCTATATGACAAGCGGGCAATTGATGATTTGCATTCTATGCTCAAGAAACATGGCGACTGGATGGAGCTCGGCAGTGCTGATGAACAAAAGCCAGCCAAAGAAAACACTATAGAAGCCTGGGGACGTTCAGACAAAAACCCCGTCGGTGGCTGGTACGGAATGAAGAGAGGACTCCGTGGTCGTTTCGGTATGTATATGCCACCACTGCTAGAAGAACTCGGACTGGCTGAAGTTGAGCATAATCCCCGCGGTAACCGAATGCGCGCGAAGTAACCCGTAGAGTTGCTTCACTATATAGATGGAAACATAATTTTGACCAAGTTCAGCATAAAGGGACGTGTAGAGAGGTTCGCTGGCAAGTATGGCTGGTACTATGTTGAGCTTGATGAGGGTATTAGTAAATATTTCAGGTTAATATTAGCGGATCTGTGGCCGGCTCTGATTAAGGCAGAGTTTACGATAGGTAACACTACATGGCAAAGTTCCATCATGCCCATCAAAGACGGCCCATTATTTATCGCCCTGCCAGCTAGAATTAGAAAAGCCGAAGAAATTGACGAAGGCCAAACCGTTACAATCCAGTTTGGGCTGAAGATTTAGCACCATGCGTCGACAATTCGTGAAGACAAATTATTATAAAGTAACGTCACATTCTTACATATTTCTACGAAATAATGATACTCTGTTAGTAATTTTTGGAGTTCAAAAACGTTGGATAAAATAAAAAAACTACCTGGTATAAAGTTGATATCACGGTATAAGAAGTCTTGGTTGCGTAGTGACATTGTCGCCGGTATCGTCCTGACCACTCTGCTAGTGCCTCAGGGTATGGCATATGCCGAGCTGGCAGGTCTACCACCGATTACCGGTCTGTACACAACCATTATCTGCCTTTTTGGCTATGCTCTATTTGGTCCATCCAAGATACTTGTGCTTGGGCCGGATTCTTCGCTGGGACCTCTGATTGCTGCGACCATTCTCCCGATCCTAGCGTCAAATGGCGACCCTGGTCAAGCAGTAGTACTTGCTTCACTGCTTTCATTGATTGTCGGTGTCATGATGGTGCTGTCCGGAATAGCAAAGTTAGGGTTTATTGCTGATTTACTTTCGAAACCAACCAGAGTGGGGTATATGAATGGACTAGCACTGACTATTCTAGTCAGTCAGCTTCCAAAGCTTTTTGGATTCTCTACAGATGCGAATGGATTTATCGAAGAAGTTAGATTCTTTATCGCAGGATTAGTCGATGGGCAAACACTTGTCGCGTCATTACTAGTTGGTCTTTTCAGCATCTCCCTCATCTATGGATTTAATCGTTGGATCCCAAAGATACCCGGTATTCTCTTGGCCGTTGTGAGTGCAGTTGTCGTATCCCTAGTGTTCAAACTTGAATCTAAGGGTGTGTCTGTTGTCGGTCTGCTACCACAAGGATTACCACCTCTTACCTTGCCATCCATATCATATAGTAATTTGACATTACTCATAGCGGGTGCATTTGGCATCGCATTGGTATCATTAGCGGATACTATCTCAACTGCGTCAGCCTTTGCTATCAAACGTGGGGAAGAAGTAAAAGGCAACCGAGAAATGATTGGGATTGGAGCGGCGAATATTTTAGTTGGATTATTTCAAGGCTTTCCGATCAGTACAAGTGGTTCTAGGACCGCTGTGGCAGAACGAGCAGGTGCAAAAACGCAATTTACAGGTGTATTCGCCGCATTATTAATCTTGGTTATGCTGGCTGGTGCACCTTGGTTAATGAAGCCATTGCCCCAGCCTGTTCTCGCAGCAATTGTCATCGTTGCTTCGTTCTCGCTAGCAGATGTCCCAGCACTCAAACGATTGTGGTATCAGCGAAAATCTGAATTTTTGCTATCAATTTCTGCACTACTCGGCGTAGTGCTCGTCGGAATATTGGAAGGAATTGCAATCGCAATCTTTCTATCAGTCCTCAATATTTTTCGCCGTGCATGGTGGCCTTACACGACTATACTCGGCAAAGTTCAGGGCATTGCGGGTCATCATGATACGAAACAATACCCTGAAGCGAAAGTAACACCAGGATTAGTTATTTACCGTTTCGATTCGCCGCTATTTTTTGCCAACGCCAATACATTTCGTGATCAAATTAGAAAACTTTCTCGGTCTAAACCCAAGTGGATAATCATAGCATCTGCACCAATAACTGACATCGATACAACTGCAGCAGACATGTTATTAGAACTCGATAAAGAGATGAACAGCATGAATATCAATCTTGTATTTGCCGCAATAAAAAACCCTGTACGACAGAAGCTGGAACGATACGAACTCATCGGACCACTCGAAGAACGACATTTTTATCCAACAATAGAATCGGCTGTAACTGCCTACCAAGGATTTACAGACACCGACTGGGTAGACAAAAGCGCAAAACAACCAAAAACCTGAACAGGTGTGTTAAAGTGAATAAAACGTAAATGATTGGAATTCCTCATGGCAAAACACAAAGCTTGGCATAGTGCCTCACGCAAACGCTTGCTGAAGAAGAAGCTCAAAGCCCAGAAAAAGGCATAGTTTCTAGTTCGCAAAAATATACAGCCTTGAGATGAGATTATCTCCGGTGTTTTTTGGCGATTTCTAAGAACTTTCGTTTTGGCATCAGCCATGAACGATAGCCTGGCTTAGCAACTTTCTGTGCTTTTTGATCTGAATTAAGGACTTGGGTTTCGGCCGTATACTTCTTACCATTCTCAGTGAGCTCTACATCGACGAAGATACGACTATACCATCCCAGCTGAACGAGTTCCCACGCATCGACAAGGTGTCTATCAATGATCGATAGCTTGAATAGCACACCAGTAATTTTCGCTCCTGTTTTTGGTACTATTACATAACTTTTAAAAGTGTCACCCCAGTTATCTCGAAGTAGTTTTTGTGGATTGTCACCCTTGGTCGTGACTTCTGAGAGATCTTGAATCCTGAGCTCATAGTCATGCAGTACTGCCTTGCCGATGATTTTTGGCTTGTGGCCTGTGATGGCCGAAATCATATCTTCTTCCTGATCGGCACCATAGCCGAAGAAGTATCCGTATCTTTTACGCACGACTGCTCATACGAAGAATATTGGTAAAACTGCTGTTATTGCAAAAATAATCATAATGATTATGATGACGATTTTTTGGCTATTCTTCATACAATCATTGTATCGATACAATTTCGGCTAATCAACCTACTCTGTTCGTAGGGCTTCAATGGGATCAAGCTTCGATGCTTTTCTTGAAGGTAACCAACCAGCTAGTACTGATATTATTACCAGTAAACCGATTAAGATTGCTATTTGATTAAACTTGAAAATCAATAAGCTCTTATCGGGGTCGAGTTCAAGTATTTTGGTAATCCAAGGATTCAGTAGTGTTCCAACTAAAATACCTCCGCCGGCTCCGATAACTCCACCTAGCAGTCCAATCAGTGCGGCTTCAAATCGGAATAGTCGACCAATATCGCGCCTTCTCATTCCCAATGCTTTCATTAATCCGATTTCTCTCGTTCTCTGAAGAACACTAATGTACATGGTATTGATAATTCCAAATACCGAGGCAATCACGGCAATTGCGCCGAAAGCCCCTACGATTCCTCTCAATATACTAATTATCTGGGTCAGAAAAGCTTGGGTTTCCTCGACACTTCGGGCTACATAATCATGCTTCTCAATTTGTTTTTGAACTTTATTGAGAGTAGCTTGGTTGGTGCCATCTTTTACTTTGACGTAGGCAAATGTATAGCGTCGATAATTATCTGTTCCCTTCGTAGCAAAATCATTAAGTCTTTGGATATCACTCCTATTCATAAAAATATAAAGTTCAGTTCCGGGTTGAGATGATGTCGGCTTCTTCATAACTCCGGCAATTTTAAATTTTTCTTCGACGCTACCTGGATTAACTTGCTCGACCAGCTGAGTGTTTGAGCCTGTCAATGGTCCGGTTGTTGAGAGAGCTTGAGCTATTGTTTCCTGAGTAAAGGGTTTTCGGATTGCTATCGTAACTTCTTTACCGATAGCGCTGTTAGAATTCTTGAAACCTAATGATTTGATAAAGCCTTCTGGCAACAGTATCGTTTGGTCACGAATGGGCTTTTCTCTGGTACCGGCATACAATTCTGGATTCTGAGCGGGTGGTAAAGCTTGGGCTGTTGCGACAAACTTCTTTTTCCCATTTGTTGTAATGTATTGAAGATTTAGATCTATTACTTCTCTAACTTCCTCAACACCTTTAATGGCTTTGAGTTTCTCGATGTCATCATCTTTTAGACGACGAATCTGAATGCTGGCTCCTGCATTTGACGAACTGACCCCAAAGGAATCATCGTATTCCTGAGGCTTAGCAGTATCGCCATCACCTAATATTGTTTTATCAGCAGCAACGATAAGCTCGGAAGGATCGAAATTATCAGAAATGATATCATTCACGAAAGCTTGAGCGCCATTACTTGCGGCAAGCGTTAGCGTCAGAGCGAATGTGCCTACGGCAATAGCGAAAGCAGTTAATAGGGTACGAGCTTTGGCGCTTTTCAGGCTTCGGGCTGAGCGACTTGTAAGGTCTCGGAAAGTCATCGGACTATTCCTTTTCGGGATTTACTTCTGACCGATTGGACTTTTCCATCCTTTAGATTAATTTGCATATTACAGTGCTGAGCAAGCTCGTCGTCATGAGTAACAATCATCAGCGTACAGTTCAACTTTTTATTAAGGTTGAAAAGTAGTTTAATAATCTTATCGCCAGTAGAGCTATCAAGATTGCCGGTTGGTTCATCGGCGAAAATTAGCTTTGGTCTGTTGACTATCGCTCTGGCGATTGCTAGTCGCTGTTTTTGCCCCCCTGAGAGATTTGCTGCCGGGGCGTCAATTTTGTCCATCAAACCAACTGCTGTGAGAGCCACTTCAACCATCTTTCGTCTCTTCTTTCGAGAGACATTGGCAATTTCTAATGGCAACATAACATTTTGGAAACACGTCTGATTGGCCTCTACAAAAAATGATTGGAAAATAAAGCTCATTTCGTTTGCGCGAAATGAATCCATTTGTTTCGGTTTCATTGCATGTAGAACAGTGTTATTGACTGATATTATTCCGCTTGTAGGATGATCAAGTCCGCTAATTATATGCATTAAAGTAGACTTACCTGAACCACTCTTGCCAATAATCGCTACAGTTTCGCCTTTAGGAATCTCAAGACTAACATTGTCCAAGGCTGTAAAGGGATTAACTTTTTGATTGTATATCTTGCTGACATTTTTAACTTGAATCACGATTACCTTATTATAGCCGAATTCTAAACTGTTAGATAATGTAAATATTAGACAATACAATGTACAATAGACAAGTGCAGAAGATGACAAATACTGAAAAAACCGCCGAACTTGCTAATTATTTACGTCAAGTAAATATTCCGGAGCCGAGCAATTCCGAAGAAAGACTTCATGTTGATGAAATATTTGGAACAGCATATTTTGCTTTTGAACAACTTAGAAATGCCGCCGATTACAGTGACCAACATCTACTTATGCGAAAATCGATTGAAAGATATCTCAAAAGAAATATAAATTGGGGCAATCAAACAGATCAGGATTTTGCTAGTGATTTAATTATCGAGTTGACGCAATCCAGATATATCAAGAACGATAGTATTGGACTCGAAATACTTAGTCGGATTAATTCGCAGGCTGATTATTATTCAAAAGTGTTTCAACATACTATTCGTTATCTAAACATCGACAAAGGAAGCCTCAATGTCTGGGTTAATCAAATCGCTTCGGCTCACATTGAAAGATTGATTGTCAAACAGACTAGCGCCAGGGATGGATTCCTGGGTTTTGCCTTCCGGCATTTTGAAGAATCGATTCGAACAAAAGAATATAATCAAAGTGATCCTAGCTTTCAAAAGTCACTATATGTAGCGATTCAACGGGCCATCCTGAGATCAGATATCGCTTCTGTAAGGTACCAAATGTATAATGCTTCATTTTTCTATGAACAGATGAGTCCTAGTGTATTCGTCCAAATGAATGAAGAAGTAGATGAAATATTTAGGAGTCAATTAACCAACAAATTAACTCGCTTAGTTGATCGAAATGGCTCGGCGATGAGGGTGATTGAAAACTTAGTTGACCTGAATGCGGATTTTGAGAAGCTATTAACGGACAAGGCTGAACTTAAGCGACAAACCGAAGAAATCCTTCTTCAGCGATATGCATTGGTTGATATTCGACTCCGTCAAGGAATCATAAAAAGTGTTGTGTTCATTTTCATTACAAAAATACTTGTTGGTGTTGCCGTCGAAATTCCTTATGATTTGCTAAGTGTAGGGTATATAGACTATCTACCTTTGACTTTGAATATCCTTTTCCCACCTATTTATATGGCTAGTCTTGGGTTTGCAATTCAAAAACCCAGCGTACATAACCTAAGCGTGGTAAAACGAAATGTGATTAATACTTTGTTCGACACCCAGCACGATAAGAAGTACCATCTGGAAGATGCCGCTTCTAGATGGTCGGTTATTTTCAATATTGTTTATGGTCTTACTTTCATTACATCGATAGGTCTAGTCATTTATTTACTAAGGTTGCTAGGTTTTAATGTAGTTCAAGCGACTCTGTTTTTTGTTTTCTTATCAGCTGTAAGCTTTTTCAGTGTCAGGTTAGTCGATTCAACCAAAGACTATGTCGCAGTTGAATCGACAATCGGGCTACGTGATTTAGTCTTCAATATATTCATGACTCCGTTTATAAAGATTGGTCAGAAACTTTCAGACACTTACGCCCAGATAAACCTAATCACTTATATTCTGGATTTCGCTATTGAGATGCCTCTCAAAACTTCGCTTGCGTTCGTCAGAGAATGGAGTCAGTTTCTACAGGGCAAACGCGACCGATTATAAAAAGCTGGTAATTTAGCAGCTTTAAAAAGTCTTCTAAGTAAACTTAACGTCTACGTATGCGAATTCGTAAATTTGATAAATAGTGGTCGGGATTTATGTTTTGATTTTGCTTCAAATACGCAACATGAAAATCTACAAACGGCATTTGGTTATCAGGATATATCGAGCTATCAACTCTAAAAGTTGATTTTGTAATCAATGCCGGATCATCTTCCATGATACGCAACCGACTTGTGACATCATCTATGTCTAAATTGTTTTTAATCACAACTTAGGTTTCTTTGGTTTCTTGGTTTCTTTTCGGCCTTTGTCTTTGCTCATGTAGGATTCCTTTCTAAAGAAGTGTAAGTGCTTATATTATGCGCCATTATCTGGAAATTTCCTAATCAATAAGCTGATAATGATAGTATTGGGTGTATGTCAGACGAAGAATTTGAAAAATTAGTTGCGGCTGGGCTTGATGCAATACCAGAAGAATATGCAAAGCATATCGAAAATGTGGCAATTGTTTTTGCAGATGACCCTACTATGGAGCAAAAGAGATTGTTAAATCTGCGACCACATAGTCTTTTATTCGGTCTTTACGAAGGAGTACCAAAAATTAAGCGAAACTACTCATCAATAACATTGCCAGACAAGATAACAATTTTTAAGTTCCCGATTATTCAAGCGGTAGGTTTGGACCATGGTCGAATTAAAGATCAAGTTGCCAGAACTGTCCTGCACGAAATTGAACATCATTTCGGGTTCGATGACCCAGAGATTAGATCATTTGAAGCCAAACGGTAGCTAATTAGAGTAAGAGGTTACAGCAATCAACTGTGAACGCAAGATAGAGTGCGACAAGAAACCTTCAGCTTAATATTGACAGAATGAATATCTAAAGGACTTATGCTTGATTAGCTGGGTTATTTCTGTTATTGTTAATCAATCAATTTTGAATGTCGAGTAGTTTAAACAAGGTTTTCTCGCTGTTTTAAGTTGAGGAATAATTGTTTAAACGAAAGGCATTTTTTTATGCATACTAATACAAGTTCACCTCGAACCCGTCGTCCCGGCCCGGGAGGCTACAGAGGACGTGGTCCAGGCGGCGGCGGAAGCGCAGCCCCAAAGCGATACGGTGGTGGCGGAAGCCGTGGAGGTGGTTCATTTTCAAGAAACAACAATCGTCGCGGTGGAAGTCGTGCGAAATATATCGATCCTAAGAAATTCGTTAATAAAGCCGCGCCTGTTGAAGAAGTAGAAGCATATGATTCAGGTCATAGCTTTGCTGATTTTCAGTTTGTTCAGCAGCTTCATAGTAATCTCGAACATAAAGGTTACGAAACCCCGACTGCTATCCAGGATCAAGCCATCAAATCCGTAATGCAAGGAAGTGATATTGTTGGCCTCGCAAACACTGGTACTGGCAAAACAGCCGCGTTTGTACTGCCAATAATTAACAAACTAGCACTTAGACGTCTGGAGTCCGACAAGCGGACACCTGCGATTGTCATTGTGCCAACACGGGAACTAGCCCATCAAGTAGATGATGAGTTCCGAAGTTTTTCATTCGGAATGAAGCTTTTTTCTGTTGTGGTTGTCGGCGGTGAGCCGATGGGACGACAGATCCAACAGCTCCGCAGAGGAGTTGATATTATCATCGGAACACCAGGAAGACTCAAGGATCTTGAAGAAAAGGGTGTTCTGAGGCTTCAGGATGTAGATACTCTCGTACTCGATGAGGCAGATCAGATGCTTGATATGGGATTCATCAATGACATAAGATTCCTTATTGGTCGTACCAAGCCAGATCGTCAGATGCTCTGTTTCAGTGCTACGATGACTCGAGCTGTTGAGAATCTACTTGAAGGTTTACTAACCGATCCTGTTACTGTGTCCGTCCGAACTAGTGAAACCAGCGAACATATCGAACAAGACATCATTCGAGCTAATGGCAAAGAAGACAAGATTCGATTGCTCGAAGATATTCTCCGTAAGAGAGAATTTGAGCGAGTACTCGTGTTCGGTGAAACAAAGTTCGGTGTCCAGCGACTTGCTGACGGGCTGAACAAGAGTGGACTCAAAGCTGAGGCAATTCACGGTAATAAGAGTCAAGCTCAGCGCCGTCGCGCACTAGAAGCGTTTAAGAAAAATAATGTTCAGATTCTGTGTGCAACGGATGTTGCTGCTCGTGGACTTGATATCCCTGACGTTAGTGTCGTGATTAACTTTGATCAACCAAATGACTATGAAACCTACATTCACCGTATTGGTCGAACCGGCCGCGCCGGTAAAGCTGGTCTCGCACTGACATTTGTTTAACCTGCTTTCCTGTATACTTAACGAGAATACGTAGCACTAGCACGTAGATGCCTCTTAGTTAATGTAAGGAGTGAGATTTATGAATGTTACCATTAGTGCTGACAATAGGCATATCACTGCAACTGCAAAAGCCGATGTTCAAGGCCCCGACGTTTCTGGGAGCGCAACATTTACTGAATATGATGTTGATGGCTGGAAATATGTACATATTCGACTTGATCTAAAATGTAATCCTGATTCTGTTAGCGCTGGTAAGCATGCAGTCCATATTCATGAAAAGGGTGATTGCGAGTGTGAAGGTTTCAAGTGCGCCGGTGGCCATTTCGATCCAGGCCCAAGTGGCAACACAGATCCTGATGCCAATCACGGGTATCACGCAGGTGACCTACCTAACATTACGATCGATGAAAATGGTGAAGGAGAGCTTGAGACAATCACAACTCGCGTAACGCTTTCCAACGGTCCAGTTTCTATTCTCGAACCGGAAGAAGGTACATCACTGATGGTGCATGCGAATGAAGATCCACATACTCCTGGAGATACAGGCTCAGGCCATAGCGGTGGTCCACGC
>CAZFKV010000026.1:0-10569 GCA_964519575.1 uncultured Candidatus Saccharibacteria bacterium
GTCTTCGGCAGTACGTGCAGAAATCATAGTGTCGATTCCCAGATGCCAATTTGCTCCACTAAAGTCGGTTACCTTGCCTCCTAATTCATTAATGATGACGAAAACCGCCGCCATTTCAGCTGAGGTTTTAAAATAAATTGTTCCTCGATTAGTAACTGCCTCAAGTGCTCCCGATTCAGGATCAATAAACTTATTACCATCAATCTCAAGTATTTGTCTGGAGGAAAAAATTGGATTGTCACCTTCTTCTGTGCCAATAACAGTTCCGAGATGCTTAAATTTTTGAGCTTGCTGAGTTATATGCAACTCAAAATGCGGACTAAAATTATAGGTAAATTCATGATTGAGCGGAGAGAGAGACATCGGCACACAACTTTGCTGCAGAATATCTACACTTTCATCGAACATAACTTCGAGCGCTCCACAGTCCTTTATACCTATGAAGGCTTTTTTCTGTGCCGGTACAGCTACGACTCCAATGACAGGCATGTCGTCCTCTACAAAAGCAATGACCGAGCCCCATTGTTCATCACGATAGGTTTTAAAGTTATTGGTTCCCTCTATTGGATCGACCACGATTAACTGGTCTGTAGACTGTGATTTCTCGCCTTCTTCACCCCAAAAACTCCATTCTGGATGAATTGTATTAATTTTGGAACGAAGGACACTCTCAATATGCTCATCAGCCTGAGTTGCTACGTCTGTTACCCCATCACTATTTGTAGCTTTAATCTGCTCCTTCAAAAATCCTGATTGCTCCCTAATAATAGGTAATTTCATAACTTCTGGGATGTAAATTTTTAAGATGTCGCTTAGAGCTTGTTTATATTTGGAATCTGAAATTATTTGACTGAGAAGCATTATGAACTGAAATACTGTTTCATTTTATCGAATAGAGCTTGGTTTACGCTTGGATCGATTTTGACTTCAACTACTGCTAATTCACCGCTTGAAATTGTATGTTCCAAGGTTTCGCGTAATTCCTCGATAGTTGATGGTGAGTATCCGGCAATCCCGAAACTCTCAGCATACATCTTGATATCTGGATTAGTCAGCTGCGTGCTAGTCTCCTTGCCGCCAGTATTCATGCGCTGTTTCCAGCTGATAAGACCGTAATCATTATCATTAAAGACGATGTTAGTGTAACCCACGCCGAGGCGTTTGGCCGTCTCGAGTTCCTGTGAGTTCATTAAAAAACCACCATCACCCATCATGCTCACTACTTGACGTTTCGGATCAACGAGCTTGGCTGCAATCCCACCAGGCAGAGCTATACCCATGCTGGCGAAGCCATTGCTAATAATGCAGCCATTGGGCATGTAAGTGGCGAAATTGCGAGCAATCCACATTTTGTGTGCACCGACATCACTGATAACCAGCCCTGAATCATCAAGTAGTTCACGGACAATATTAAGTGTCCCCGGAACCGTCAGTGGATCTCCATCGTTCAGATCATAGCTTTTTATATCATCGAAAATCTGAGAACGAACAGATGAATACCAATCCTTTTCAAATCCTACATCTTCGGATGCAAGCAGTTTTCTCAGCTGCCAGAAGGCATCACTAATATCGCAAACAAGCTCCACCTCTGGCTGGTAATGAGTGTAAACTTCGGATGGTACAAAATCGATATGGATAATTTTTTTATCTGCATTCGGATTCCACTTTTGTGGCGCATATTCACCGATATCGTAGCCGACAGTAATTATCAGGTCTGCTTGCTCAACTGCTTGTAGTACATAATCCTTAAAGCCAAGTCCAAGAGCTCCAAGTGACTGGGGTGATTTATCACTGAGTGCTCCCTTGCCCATAAATGTACCGGCCACTGGAACCCCGAATTCCTCGGCAAATTCAGTCATATGCTTGCTGGCTAGCTTACGTACTGCACCGTTGCCAGCAATTATCAGTGGTTTTCGAGAATTTTTAAGTAACTCAATCGTCTGAGTCAGTGCCTTGTGATCAGCGGCAGCTCGCCGAACGCGACGCGGTAGAATTGGGTCGACTTTGTCACTAGCTACGAGCTTTGCAACATCCTCGGGCAACTCAATGTGGGTAGCCCCTGGTTTTTCGAATGTAGCTACTTTGAAAGCCTTACGAATCACCTCTGTAACTGTCTCAGGTGACCTAATTGAGGTATTCCACTTAGTTATTGGACGATACATATTGACTACGTTTATATATTGGTGACTCTCATGATGCATGCGACTCATGCTACCCTGACCAGTAATTGCAACAACCGGCGATTTATCTGAATTTGCATCCGCTACTCCAGTAATGAGATTAGTTGCGCCTGGACCAAGAGTAGCGAGACAGACGCCTGCTTCGCCCGTCAGCCGACCCCAAACATCGGCGATGAATCCTGCTCCACTTTCATGCCGTGTAGGAACAAACTGAATAGAACTATCAGAAAGGCTAAACAGAAGATCTTCGTTTTCTTCACCTGGCACACCGAAGACATAACGGACTCCTTCAGCCTCTAAAGATTTTACAAATAAATCACTTACCTTCATCGCTTCTCATTGTACAGGAGCCAATGGATTATTTGGTAGCAACTTTTGTTTCTAAGGCTTCGAGCATGGCGATAGCATTTCTATTATGTTCATCACCGTCTTTAAGCTGACCGTTTTCATCAAACGCAGCCCATATTTCATTGATTCCAACACGAGGCTCCGTAACGACATCCGCCTGAATCCTACCAAGTACTGGAGCTAAATTCTCTATAGCGTTAATGGCTCCACGCACGCCGTAACCAACAAATCCAATTGGCTTGCCCTTCCACTCGTGATAAATATGATCGATAGCATTCTTAACTGTAGCGGAGTAGCCATGGTTGTATTCAGGCATCACCAAAACTACTGCATCAGCGACCTGCACTCTCTCACTCCATTCCTTGTCTTCAGAACGAGGATAGTCGAATTCAGTTCGATTAGACGGTGAAACACTCTCCATTTCGAGTGGAAGAGCTACTTCCTTCAAGTCAGCAAAATCAACTTCTGCATGTTTTCGGGCTATCGGCAGAAACCACTCAGCCACCTTCTCCCCCGCTCGCCCCTCTCTCTCACTTCCCAACACAACTAGTAATTTCAATAGAACTCCTTCAATGTTTAATTAATCAATTTAACTATAGCAAAGTCATGATAGGTACTTCAAGTAAGTGTGTTGTCATTTGTTTTTGGTAGGAACACGACTGTAGTGACTAGAAATAACCCTGTTGCAACCACATAGCCTACAATTACAATCCACGAATTACTAAGTCCTTGAAGAAAAATAAAGCTATAAATATCACTTAATGAAGCTCCCATATAGAGTAGTGCGATTGAAAACAAACGGATTTTACCTCTGATGTCCTTTTGTAGAAAAGCATTTTTCATGATGAAGGCTCCCGCAAAAAACACGACAAGTAACGACAGTAGGTGGGTGTATTTATTTATATCTGTAAAAGTGTAAATCACTTCGTTGTCGACAACACCGACAAAAGTCGAAAGGAAATGGATTGATTGAATAACAAAACTAGGTACGGCCAAAACAAGAGCTGGTAGTGCAAGCCACCAAATAGATATTTTATGTAAGCGAGATAGATACCAGATTAGATAAAGCTGAAAATAGGCTACGAAATCCAATAAAAGTCGCGCAATTATTATACATACGCGCAACGTATCTTGATCATTAGTAAAGAGAAAAGGCACCGAACCAAGCAAAAGACCAGCACTGGCGCTGAAACCACTAATAGCAAAATGACGACTAAGTGATAGTTTGGTTTTTCGGTATTGCATGGTAGCCCTAACACCGACAATAAATGTCGCAATTCCAGCTAACATATAAACAATTACGTTGGTAGGTATTTGAATCATATAAGATAATTATCCTACGCTTAACTTTACCAGAGCACGGCTAATCTTCTAAGAAATCTCCCGATTGATGTCTCCACAACTCTGCGTAAACTCCGTTTTGCTTCATGAGTTCATCGTGTTTACCATCTTCAACAATTGAACCATCCCTCATGACGAGGATTCTATCCAGTTTGCGAATCGTACTAAGTCTGTGGGCAATGACAATGGTGGTACGGTTCTTCATTAGGTTATCAAGAGCATCGGCAATTAGCTTTTCACTCTTACTGTCGAGAGCACTGGTGGCTTCATCTAGGAGAAGGATTGGTGCCTTAACCATCATTGCTCTTGCTATGGCAACTCGTTGTTTCTGCCCACCAGACAGCTTCATACCGCGTTCACCAACTAGAGTGTCATATTTCTTGGGAAGCTGATCAATAAATTCGGCGGCATTAGCATTCTTGGCCGCTTCATAGATTTCCTCATCTGTTGCATCAAGCCGTCCATAACGAATGTTGTCCATCAGAGAACGGTGAAAAAGTATTGGCTCCTGGGGTACATAGGCAATGTGGGATCGCAGATCCTCTTGTTTAACAAGAGCAATATCCTGACCATCGATTTCGATTGTTCCTTCGTCGATATCAAGAAATCGTAGTAATAGTCTTGTAAGTGTAGTCTTGCCCGACCCAGAATGCCCTACCAACCCAACTTTTTCGCCTGGCTTGATTGTTAGGTCAAGCTGAGAAAACACATCCTGTCCAGCTTCGGCATAACGGAAACGCACATCCTTAAAATCTATTTTACCTTCAGTCATCTTAATAGGCTCAGGGTGCTCTGAATCAATTACTTCGTGACTCTCGTCTAATATCTCTGTCATTTCAACTGCTTCAGACAAATGTTGACCTATCCTCATGATTGTCTGGTTAAGGTTAAAAAGGTTTTGGTAAATGGCGATCATGTAGAGTTGAGCAGCGAGCACTATCGAAACACTGGCATATCCATTGACCACTAGGTAAATAGATAGATAGAGATACGCAAAGATAAATACAATCACCATAAACCATCGGTAACTTCTGATATGCAAATCAAGCATCCATGAGCGACGACGTTTTACATATCTTTCGTTACTTACTTTATTGAATCTTGATTGCTCATAGCGATCCTGTGCAAAAGTCTTAACGTTGATGATGTTCGTCAAGGTATCGGCCAGTTCAGCTGTGACTCTTGAATCGGCACTTGATTCGGCACGCGTTGCCGGTGATTTCTTAATTGTTAGGAAAATCACCGAAATCAAGAAGAGCGCAGTCCAAATCAGCATCACAATACTCATGAGAGGAGACACAAATGCTAGAAATATGATTGATGAAATAATGATGACGAATGTCGTATACAGCTCGAGGAAAAATATCTGTTCCAAATACAGATAGGATTGAACAAAACGATTAAATTTAGTAACAAGAGATCCAGCAAAATTATCTGAAAAGAATCTATAGCTGTGTTTTTTAAGTTTATTGAACACAAACTGCTCGAGCTCTCGAAAAGTCTTAGCTTGTCTAAGAGTCAGGGTAAAATCGTTAATTCTCCAGCACGCAACCTCAACGATTTGAACTCCAATTAGAATCCAAAATATTTGAAATATATCTGACGAATCAAACTTACCACCAAAACCTGACAGCCTTTCAATCAGAACAGCCAAGAAGTAGCGAAAAACGGTAACACCAAAGATAACTCCCACTGCTGGGAAGATAAAATTGACTATGATTGCCCACTTATACTGCTTCGCTACATCTAAGTAGTAGCCGAGCGTTCGAAAAGTTACCGATTTACTCATCGAGGAAATCCCCCGACTGATGACCCCATAGTTCAGCATAGACACCATTCCTATGATTGAGCAGTTCGTCATGAGTGCCGGCTTCGACGACTTCACCGTCCTTCAACACTAGGATTCTATCCAGTTTGCGAATCGTACTAAGTCTGTGGGCAATGACAATGGTGGTACGGTTCTTCATTAGGTTATCAAGAGCATCGGCAATTAGCTTTTCACTCTTACTGTCGAGAGCACTGGTGGCTTCATCTAGGAGAAGGATTGGTGCCTTAACAAGCATGGCTCGGGCTATGGCTACCCGTTGTTTCTGCCCACCGGACAGCTTCATGCCTCGCTCACCAACTAGTGTTTTATAGCCATCCGGCAACTGGTCTATGAACTCGCTGGCATGAGCAAGTCTCGCTGCTTCGAAGATCTCTTCATCAGTTGCCTGGGGGTTACCATAGCGAATATTCTCGGCAATTGAACGATGGAATAACATTGGTTCCTGTGGCACGTAAGCAATATGGCGACGCAACTCATCCTGAGTTACTTCGGTAATATCTTGGCCATCAATTTCGATTAATCCACTTTGAATATCAGCAAACCTCAACAAAAGCTTTGTAAGGGTGGTCTTGCCACCACCACTAGGTCCGACCATCCCAACCTTTTCACCAGCATTTATCGCAATATTTAGCTTTTTAAATACTTTCTGAGTGGACTTGTCATATGCAAACTCTACATTCTTAAAATCAATATTGGGTTTATTTATTATCAGCTTCTTTGGCCGTTCGATATCCTTAACACTAATTTCTTTGTCTAGGATTGCCGTCATTTCGTTAGCATCACTCAGGGCTTTCTCTAAGCGACGGGTAATATTTCCAAATTCCCAAAAGTCTCCAAACAAACGGAAAACGTAATAGCTAGTTAGCAGCAAAACGCCAATCCCAACTGTTCCGTTAATTGCTGAAACAATTGACCAGTACATAACAAAGAACTCGAGGCTGACCATTAGAACGCTTTGGATTGCTCGTAGATGCTCGTCCCAAACCCAGCTCTTAATACGTTTCTGATAACGTTCTTGACTCACTTTTTGAAAACGATCCTGTTCATAATCTATACGAGCAAAACTTTTAATGTTAGCAACATTGGTTATCCCATCAGCAAGCTCAGCAGTCACCTTGCTATCAGACGCAGCGGCTACCCTTGAGTATCGACTCTTATAGAAGTTTAAAGAACCGACAATTATCAGGAATAAAAACGCCCATACGATTAGAGCCAATCCAATAACCGGAAAGATTACCAGCAGTACACCGATAAAGAAGACTGTACGGATAAACATGGCACCCAGATCCCAAAACAAAACATCCTGAACAGTTTCTAGACCATTAACAAATCTATTTACCTGCGTTACTAATGCTCCAGCAAAACGATTGCTAAAGAAGCTATAGGAGTGGGCTTGGAGTGACTTATAGGTTGATTGTTCTAGGTAGCGCATCGATCGAGCCTGATTGGTTATATAGGCATAGGTAACAGATCGCCACAGAATAACAATTGCGACCAGCCCTGCTCCAACCCAGCTCAGCAACTGCCACAGATAGTTAATGTTGCTGTCGCTTGCTTGTGTTTGTAGCTGGGAAATAGTGTCAAAGACCTGACTGTACAGATACGGCAAGGCAACCGATTGGATCACAACTGCGAAAATACCGAAAACTACAGAAAAGTAGAATAGTCCACTGCTCTGTTTTATGGCATGGAAATAGTACTTCAGGGTTTTACGAATATTTGATTTGTTTAACTTTTTCATACTTTACTTTCTTTTGTAATTAAAAAACCAGGCTGTTTGTAAGCGAACATTGCTTAGAGCCTGGTTTGATTCAATTCATTATAGACTCAATGCTCGGTAAGCACTCCTCGATCTGCTCTATTTATTGTTATTTCCATAATGTTTGACATTATACGCTCCGCTCATGCTAATTGCAAACTGTTAGCCAGATGAGCTAACCAGCTCTCCCTGACCTCAAAATTAATTACTGTTTTTAGTAAGGTATTTTCATTCTTATTAAACGACGTTGATTGCATCGGCGAGTTCATGGGCTAATGCACCGGCCTTTAGGGATTCCCCAGCATTTGCATGAATAACCACGCTGAGTTTGGCAATTTCAAACGAATCTAATTCATTTCCATATTGAGCCAAGAGACCGCCAATAATACCTGACAAAACGTCCCCACTGCCAGCAATCGCCAGTCTAGAGTTTGGTCTATCATGCTCATACTCATGTTTGCCATCAGTTATTACAGTTGTCGAATCCTTATACACTACAACAGCTCCTAATTTTAGAGCCAATTGTCTAGGTAACTGAACTTTCAACGCCTCTGACAGACGATGAAATTCACCTGGATGGGGAGTTAGGATACATAAATTGTGCACAAAGCTCGCTACATCCTCATCTTTACAAATTATATTAAGGGCATCAGCATCAATGACCGTTGGCTTGTGCAAAGACAGAATATTTTTTAAGACTCTGACTTGCGATTCTCCGTATCCCCAGCCAGGTCCGATAACTACGCTTGTCGCATTTTTAGCCTCAGAGGCCAGAATCTTGTCGTTGTTGTAATCGAAGACAAGCGACTCCGGCAATAACTCCAGAGCTGAGTGAATAAGCGAGTCAGGCACAGCTACAACCACTTTCCCCGCCCCACTGCGGTATGCCGCAAGCGCCGCCAGCACTGGGCCACCAAGCATACTCAGTTCGCCGTCCGCTCCGCCAATTACCATTAATGTACCGAATGTGCCTTTGTGGCCTCGTTGATTACGCTGTGGTAATTTTAAGGATTTCATAATTCCTATTGTATATCAGTTAACTCTAATAATAATTTAAACAATAGTTAATGATACTTTGAACACAGAGTGTCTCAAACCTGCCTGCCGGCAATATAATCTTTTCTTTTGCAAAGAAACAAACTTATTCCACCTTTTGGTGGCAAAAGGTGGTTAAAAGCCACGAACAGGACACACTTCTTTATGATTTCGTTGTGAAGATACACAATGGCTTCAACAACTCGCTCGCTAATCACTCGCTCAAACAAGTTTCAGCCTACTATTGTGTATTTCACACTCACTCATCAGGAAGTGCTTTATGTTCGATCTTCGTTCGGTATCCGCCCAAAGGCGGATTATAAATAATACTTGGCCATTAAAGGGTCTGGGCCTTTGGAGTGAGTCCTGAATAACGAATGTCATTTCAACAATTAAAAACGAAGACTTGCCTGACGAAGGAAGGATGCTTGTCACTGTCTGAGTGCATTGTTGTAAATGACAATGAGTTAATCAAGACGAATGACAGCCCAGGAGTTTGTGACACTTTGCGGTCAAAGTGTCATTACTTTGTTTCTTTGGAAAAGAAAGTATTAGTTTGGGAAAAGAACATTGAATTTCGTTTTTTAAAAGTAGCAGTGGTATCTGCTAGGCTGAATACATGACAATTGTATGTTTTGACCTTGAAGGTACTCTGGCTCCAGAACTCTGGATCGAAATAGCCAACCATTTCGATATTCCCGAACTAAAGCGAACTACCCGCGATGAACCGGACGAAAACGCTCTGATGAAAATGCGCCTATCGGCTTTAGAAAGTCATAACATTCGGTATTCAGATATTTATAGGCTGATAGAGCAGACTGATCCTTTTGACGAAGCGCGAGCGATGCTGGATTCACTGACGCCTGATTTTCAGCCAGTTATTGTCACGAGTAGTTATTACCAGTTCATCCCGCCAATTCTTGAGAAGCTAGGAAATCCTTTTGCATTCGCAAACTTTCTTGAAATAGAAAATGATCATATTGTTGGTTACCACTGGCGAATTGCAAATCACAAACGTGAAGCTGTCGAACACTTTAAATCGCAGAACTTCGAGGTGATTGCCGTCGGTGATTCATATAATGACATCCCAATGTTCGAGGCGGCCGGCTATGGAATATTATTTCGAGCACCTGAGGCAATCAAAACTGAATACCCCCAGTTTCCATCAGTTGATGACTTCGACGCACTATCAAAGGCCTTGTTGAGTCACGGGTCGTAATGATTCTTGACGATTACAAAAAGCAAATTGAGCAAACGGCACTGATTGCAGGAATCGTTCAGCCCCTAATTAGCGCCCCTCAGATATTCCAAATCTACTCAAACCACAGCGCAAAAGATGTTTCGCTTTTGACCTGGGTGGGTTATCTAGTCTTTGGAATAGTATTCTTAACTTACGGAATTATGTTCAAGCTGACACCAATCTGGGTCACGCAAATCATTTGGATATTGATGGAAATCGCAATAATTGTTGGAATATTGCTTTACAGCTAATTGGATTTCTTCTTTTTAGGCTTTGGTAGAGGCAGTTCGTCCGCAGTAGCTCTTATTAGTTCAGTAAGTAATTCAGGACTCTCCAACAATTCTTCATCTATCTGAAATGACGGCTTGGCGCCCGGATAGGCAAATCCTTCAACAGGATCTGCTAATAATTTTCGTCCAGCCTCTGTTATCTTAACGAATAATGTGTCGTCACAAACCAGAGCGACTACCTTTTCGTCACAATACAGTGCATATTCGCCAAACATCTTTCGACTACGGATAGTGCCAGCTACTTGGATTTGATCGACTATGAAGTCTACTGTGGATTGTTGGGTGGACATAGGATAATTATACAGTCTAGAGGAGAGTCTGCCCTCCTCTCGGAGAGCCTGCCTGCCGTAGGCAGGGGAGGTCTGCCCGCCTTGCTTGGCAGGCGGGGATGACGCTCGTTCCTCGCTATTCCGTCGCTACGATCCTTACGAACTAGTTCGACGGGTCTCACTCCTTGCGAACCCTTTTTGCCTTCAGCAAAAAACGGGTTCTAATTCATCCTGATGCGCCATTCGCCATAGTCCGCTTACAGCGGACGACGGAGAATG
>CAZFKV010000027.1:0-10295 GCA_964519575.1 uncultured Candidatus Saccharibacteria bacterium
GCTTCAGGAGTATCTAAGGTTTTGACCATTTCTTCACTATCTTTGTAGCGTTCTTTCATAGATTCGTGAGTTTTCTCTAACTCAGCTTTTGACGCGCGGATTTCTTCCTTCTCGGCAATCTCGGCCAGAACTAAACTTGTCTTGGCGCGCTTTGCTGCATTTGGAAGGACTTCTTTTTTCTCAAATTCTTCTTCAGTTTGACCTTGATTTTCCAGATACTCCTGCTTGGTAACACCTCTTTGTATGAGATTCTGCATAAAATCTTGTCGAATACTGTTCGCAACGCTCTCAATCAATTTTTCGGGTGGCGTGAACTTAACCTTGTCCACCACAACCCCGACTACTTCTTCACGATGATCGCGCTCTGCCTTTTGCTGTTTTTCTTCTTCTAGCTGACTTTTAATGTCTTCCTTTAGCTTCTTGAGGTTTTCAAATGGACCCAGCTTTTTAGCAAAAGTATCGTCTAGTTTCGCTGGAGTAACTTCTTTGACGGACTTGATGTTAACAGTAAAGGTTACTTTTTCGTTTGCTAGGCTCCGCGCATGATAATCTTTCGGAAACGTTATCGTAAAGGTCTTTTCTTCGTCGGTTTTTGCACCAATAAGTTTTTCTTCAAAGCCAGGAATAAACGTTTTACTGCCAATCGTTAACGGGTAATCTTTACCTTCGGCTCCTTGAATGTCTTTGCCGGATTTATCAACACCTTTGAAATCAATTACCACTTCATCAGTATTCTTAATGGCCCGATCGACTAATACCTTGTCGGCAACCTGCACTCTGAGTCGCTCAATTACCTCATCAATATCCTTATCAGTTACTTTATCAACTTTCAGAGGTACTTTAATCTTACCTAAATCTGGCAGTTTAAAATCCGGTACAACAGGTACGACAGCTGTAAATGTCAGCGCGGAATAAGGGACCCAAGCTTCAACTTTGATTTCAGGCTGATCGTAAGCCTTGAGCTTTTCGTTGCTGGCTGCCATTCCGTAAAAGCGATTGACCGCCGCCTCGAGCACTTCTGCTTGAAGCTGGTTACTGCCTATCTCTTCCTCGACGATATCGTCCGGAGCTTTGCCAGGACGAAAGCCTTTGGCTTTGATTCTAGCCCGGTGGTTCTCGATAACGGTTCGCTTCAGTGGAATTAGGTCAGCACTATCAGCCTCGATGTTAAGTTCGATTGTTTCAGTACTTTTCTTAGTTATTTTCTGTTGCATAGACGGTCAATTATACAGATTGATTTAGAATATTCAATTTTGAGGAGCGGCTCTTAGAGTCCTAAGAGGGTTTGGACCTATCTCAAAAACTCTGATTAGGGCAGATTTATATCGCTCAAGAAATTCCGTTGCGAAAGGTGGCAGGTCTCTGATGTAGTCACCGCTAAACAACCTGACTGCTTCATCTGGAGTGATAGCTCCATCCTGACCTTTGATCCAATCAGCAATTAAATCTCTAGCTTTTCGTTCTGCGTCTTCCAAAAGAGAGTATGCACCGAACATTGCCATGTGCAATCTAAGTATTGCATTCGGAGTAACTAGTTGAACCGCTTCCGAACTCCCAGGTACAGTCACATCTTCTGTTAAATGAATCGTTTCTAATTCTTTATCTCCGGGAAATGAATATGAAATGGTGACTGGGTTAGGATAAAGGTCTGCCTGCCGTGCGGTTACGAGAGCACCAGCAAATTCCACTGCTTTATCAAATAACTGGTGATCAAGCCGTTCTCCGTCTCCAACAACAGTAATAGCATCATTAATTTCAACTTGTCTAAAATCTGGTTGCCTAATATCATCAGGATTTACAGAAGCAGTCACTGCTAATTGCATTACAGCCAAAACATCACTTTTTAAGCTATCATCTACGTCTAAGGCACCTGAGGCAACTTCAATATTGGCGGCTTCAGACACCAAATCTGGAAATTGAATAAGCATATTTTTCTATTATACACCTATTTGGTTATTATGTCAATGTTTGGATAATTTCTTGATCTGTTAGTTCTTGATTCTCTTTGGTTTCAAGATTGCGTAGTGTGTATTTACCATTCTCTACGATGACTGCATATGGAATGCCCTTTTTATAGGCGGAAGCGAGTTGCTTGTCTGTTTTGCGTTGACTGTAGTCCGCAGCAACATTTACCCCTGCCTCACGGAGTTTTGCAATCAGGTCATTAGCAATCAAGAGATCATTTTCATTATTATTTATTACTACATAAGCTCTGGTTTCAGATTTCAAATCAGGCACGAGCTGATTACTTGTCAGAAAATTCATGAAAGTCACATCACCCATGCCAAAACCAACTGTTGGAATTGGGTCGACACCGAACTCCCCAACAAGTCCGTCATATCGCCCGCCACCGAACATGGAGCGATTATTATCAGGATTCTTGTCGAAGACCTCAAAGACAACATCAGTGTAATAATCAAACCCTCTTGCGAGGTAACGGTTGAACACTACGTTACTGACTCCGCGTTTTTGCAATCCTGCGATTGTCTTAGCTGCATTTTCAGGAACAGTTTCTTCCTTCAGGAACTCAAGAAGTCTGTCGGCTTGAGCCTTGTCGAGCTGATCATAGAACAACTGCTCCCAATCCGCTTCATCTACTTTCTCTTTCTTATCAATCAGGTTAACAACCGTCCTTTGTTGTTCGTCAGTTAAGTCGAGCTCCTTGACGATATCGCTGATGATCTTTCGGCTACTGATTTGTATTTCGTATAGCTCTGGTTTAGCTCCAAATCCCTTAATAATAGCGTCGGCGAGCAAAATGATTTCAATATCAGCTTCCGTACCTACGACGCCGAAAATATCAGCATTATACTGCCAAAACTCACGCAAACGCCCCTTCTGAGGACGCTCATAACGGAAACAGTTCGGGATGCTATATAGGCGCAGTGGGTAAGCCAACTCCTGACGACGAGCTGCGACCATGCGACTAACGGTTGGAGTCATCTCTGGACGCATCACGACCTTTCGATCACCACGATCGGTAAAGCTGTAGGTTTGTTCATTAACAATTTCATCACTGGTCTTGGAAGCATATAGTTCAAATGGCTCTAAAATAGGGCCATCGTATTCTTCGTAACCAAACGATTCAGAGACTGTGCGCCACTTATCAAACATCCACTTGCGCAGACGCATATCCTCAGGATAAAAGTTCCGAGTTCCTTTGTATGGTTGTGTGCTGAGTTTGCTCATTTTTTACTCTTACTTAGACTACCACGATTTCTATCCCGTAGTTCACTCACAACATCATTAAAAGCAATTTCTTTTTGCGCAAGAAGTACTAGTAAGTGATAAACGAGATCTGACGATTCTTCTATTAGTCTTTGCTTTGTTTCAGTTTTGGCGGCTCTGGTTACTTCTTCTGCTTCTTCATCAACTTTGGCACAGATCTTGTCCAAGCCTTCATCAAAGAGGGTCGAGGTATATGAAGCCTTTGGACGCTTATCTTTGCGATTTGTAATGAGATGTTCCAGAGTAGCCAGCGTGAAGTCAGTCTGCTCATCAAAACAGGAATATTCACCAGTGTGGCAGGTAGCCCCAGCTGGCTTAGCTTGCACCAAGATCGTATCGTTGTCGCAATCAAGCTGCATGTTGACTACATTCAGGAAATTACCAGATTCCTCACCTTTCTGCCATAGGCGGTTTTTGGTACGCGACCAAAAGACAACTTTGCCTTCAGCGATCGATTGCTTTACGGCCTCCTCATTCATGAAGCCAACCATCAGAACCGCTTGCGTCACAGAATCCTGAATAACTGCTGGCACTAAGCCAGCTAGCTTTTTAAAATTTACATCATTTATGTTCATATTCGTACCTCTATGCCTTTCTTGCGCAAAAATTGCTTTACTTCTAATATACTCATTCCCTGGGTGTGGAAAACGCTGGCCGCTAGTGCGCCTGTAACCTTGGTTTGTATAAAGACATCAGCGAAATCTTGCAGTGTGCCGACACCGCTACTGGCAATGACAGGAATAGTTACTGCATTCGTTATTGCTTGAAGTAGTTCAAGGTCATATCCTTGTTTTGTGCCATCTCGGTCAAGACTATTGACTAGCAACTCTCCTGCACCCCGTCGTGCCATATCCCTAGCAAACTCAATAGCATCTACTGCTGTTTTGTCTCGTCCACCCCGCACGTACACAAACCACTTGTCATTCTCCTTTTTGGGATCGACAGAAACCACTATGGCTTGTGAGCCAAATTGGCTAACGGCTTGGCTGACAAATTCTGGATTGCTAACAGCCTCGGAACCAATTGATACTTTATCGGCACCATTGTTGAGCAAAATGCGGATATCTTCTACAGTTCGGATGCCGCCGCCGACAGTGATGGGAATGTCTATAGTCTTAGCCACTGCCTTCACGAGTTCTGCTTGAGTTTGGCGCGAATCAACTGTTGCTACTATATCTAGCAGAACCAACTCATCAGCGCCTTCGTTCGCATAGCGACGTGCTAGCTCTAACGGATCACCGCTATCTTTAAGTTGCTTAAACCCAACCCCTTTGACAACTCGTGCCCCTCGGATGTCCATACATGGAATAATCCGTTTCGCTAGAGAATTTGGTGACGCCACAGCAAGAAAGTCAGCAATACTAATGTCGTTTTCATACAATGCCTTGCCGATTATTGCACCGTCCACACCTACAGATCGCAATTTTCTAACATCCGACGTATTAGTAACTCCACCAGCTGCAATCACTTCAAATTCTTGATTAACCCATGTCTCCATGAGCTCCACGTTAGGTCCTCGTAGCATGCCGTCCTTGTCCACGTCAGTAATGATGATTGTTTGTATCTGCTGTTTCTTAAGCTGTTTGCTCAAATCAGCTGAATTGACGCTGGTTGTTTCAAGCCAGCCTTCAGTTGCAGGTTCACCATCCTTAAAATCAAGTGATACAACTATGAAATCTGTTCCGAACTTCTCAATCATCTGTCCCAAAACATCTGGCTGTTTAATCGCAGTCGTACCGATAATAACTCTCGCTACTCCTAGATCAGCCAGCTGCTGTACTATCTCAACAGTCCTTATACCACCACCGACCTGGACTGGTATCGACACCGCAGAAATAATTCTTTTAATAGCTTCAAGGTTTGCAGGTTTACCGAGCTTCGCACCATCTAAATCAACGACGTGGAGATAAGGTGCTCCTTGATTTTCGAACATGATAGCTACCTCAGCAGGATCATCTGCATACTCTGTTTTCAGTGAGTAATCGCCACTGGTTAAGCGCACAACTTTACCGCCCATAAGATCAATAGCTGAGTAAATAGTCATGGTCGAACTCCGTCGCATAAACCTAAAAAGTTAGCTAGAATTTTACCGCCAATTTTCCCGGATTTCTCAGGGTGGAATTGCACCCCATAGAAATTATCCTTCTCAATTACGCTCGTGAATGTTTCTCCATAGTCCGTTGTTGCGACAGTATTGCTAGCAGCAGTCTTGACATAATATGAGTGTACGAAATACTGATAGGCGCCGTTTTCTATGCCTTCAAGGAGCGGAGATTGCTGCTTCTGGTCGATTTTGTTCCAGCCCATCTGAGGTACAGGCAAATTCGCGGCAAATTTGCCGGACGAACCAGGAATAATACCGAGGCATTTGGTATTGTCCTCATTGCTTTCATCGACCAAAACTTGCATACCGAGACAGATACCTAGAAAAGGCTGCTCTAGTTCTCGAATGACTTGATCCAGACCAGTCTTTTGCAGGGAAGTCATTGCGGGACCTGCCCGACCTTGGCCAGGCAAAATCACACCACGGGCAGCCTTCACCTTGGCTGGATCATTGGTAATTTCATAGTCAGCACCAAGCCGCTCCAGCGCGTTAGCAAGGGAGCCGACATTACCTGCTTCATAATCGATGATGGCAATCATATCTTGCCTTTGGTTGAGGGCATGAGTTCTTGGATGCGATCGTCGCTGCTAATAGCAAATCTCATGGATCGCGCTACAGCCTTAAAGATAGCTTCCGCCTTGTGGTGATCATTTCGCCCATAACGCACAGCAATGTGTAGATTGGCACGCAGATTATCAGCAAAGGAGTAGAAGAAATGCTCGAACATCTCTGTCGGCATATCGTTAACCATTTCACGGTTAAAATCGACATCCCATTTGAAATAGAATCTGCCACCGAGATCAAGTGCTACTTCGGCGAGTGTTTCATCCATTGGCAGCAAGAAGCCGTAGCGCTCAATTCCGCGCTTATCGCCCAAGGCTTGAGCAATAGCTTGCCCAAGTACAATGCCGACATCTTCAATAGTGTGGTGATCATCTTTCTCAAGATCACCAGTTGCCGATATCTGAAGATCAATTAAAGAGTGCTTCGAAAACAACTCGAGCATGTGATTCAAGAAACCAATGCCAGTATCAACATCATATGTTCCGCTTCCATCGAGATTAAGACTGACTGTTACATCAGTTTCACTCGTCTTTCTCGTTATCGTTGCCTGTCGTTTATTCATTATATAACTCCTTTAATTACTTCATAGAAATTGCCATTCGTTTTCATTTTGACAAAGCGAACTCCTAGATTCTTTGCTAATCCTTCGTCTGCTGCTCGATCACCACATATAAAAGACGTTGTGAGATCTATAGTATTTGCGGTAATGAATGAATCAACCAGTCCAGTCTTCGGCTTGCGACAATCGCACCCATCCGTAGCTGTGTGCGGACAGACGAAGACTTTGCTAAATGCAATTCCTTCTTGAGCAAGCAGATCAAAAATTTCGTCCTGGACTGTATCAAATGTAGCTTGCGGGTAGTCCGTTGACCCTAATCCATCTTGGTTTGTAACCATTACAAGCATGTAGCCAGCTGCACTCAACTCTTTAAGCCCTCGCATCACACCTTCAAGCACCACTATTTCTTCGACTGCGTTGATCTGGTAGGTTTCTTGAGGCTCATAAATGAGTGTTCCGTCTCGATCTAAAAAGGCAATTTTCATAGCAACTCCTTTCTATAGACAGTAATGAATGATTCCATCTGTTGCTTAGTACCAATTGTGAGTCGAATACATCCTTCAATCCCTGGCTTACTCTGAGGCCGGACCAGAAAACCTGCTCGTTTAAGCTTCTGATAAGTTTTGTCACTATTTGCTGGTTTGAGTAGAACAAAATTGGCAGAAGAATCGTAGAACTTTATGTCATTTTGTTTTAGGAATTGCTCGGTCATTGGTTTTGCCAGCTTCATGACTTCGCCGATGTACTTTTTCGTCGCTTCCCAATCATCCAGAGCTACCTGAGCCGTTTCATAGGCCAACATATTTACACCGTAAGGACCTGCTAATATACGAATCTTCTCTGCGACCGCTGGATTAGCCACTACATATCCAACTCTCAAAGCCGCTAGTCCGAAGGCTTTAGAGAAAGTCCGGGTAACGATGATGTTTGGACATGTCTTTACGAGACTCACAACACTCACGCCAGAAAATTCTGCATAGGCTTCATCGACTAGGATCGCGGTATCTGGATATGCATCTGCCAAGCTTTCTATTTCGCTAACTGAAATCAATCCGCCTGTCGGATTGTTGGGATTACATATAACGACCAGCTTCGTATCAGCATCAATCTGGTCTGCATACTGCCTTGAGAAGAGTGTTGAATCAGGTTGCTCGTAGACAGCGTAGTTAATATTTGCTCCAGCAGCCTTAGCGGACTGCTCAAACATGGCGAAACTCGGTGTCGGCAAGACCACGGGATCGTTTGTTTCTACAAAGTTACGAAATATCAGATCAATCGCAGTGTCAGAGCCATTTGTCACGACGATTTGATCCTGCTCGACATCCAAATAGCTGGCTATTTTCTCTTCAAGCATCCCGTCATATTCTGGATACATAATTGCATCCTTAGCATCGAGTTGCTGCAGAGCTCTTGCTACCTTCGAACTCAGCTCTTTTGTACGCTCATTGAAATCGAGACATACGCCATCAAAGCTTCGACGCCCGTTGAGTGGCGGTTTATAGCTTTCTAGTAAACTTAATGACCTTTTAGTCGGGTTAAACATAACGGATCTCCATAGCTCTTTTGTGCGCATCCAGACCTTCAGCAGCTGCAATCGTTGCCACCGTCGGTCCAATGAGCCGTGCACCGCTTTCGGTTAATTTCTGAAACGTTATTTGCTTACAGAAGCTGGCAACGCTAATGCCGCTTGTTGCTTTGGCATAACCACTGGTTGGCAGGCTGTGATTTGTGCCACTGGCATAGTCACCAGCCGATTCGGGCGAATACTGGCCAATGAAGACAGATCCAGCATTCTGGACTTTATTGACATAGTTTTCAGCATCCTTTGTATTGATAATGAGGTGCTCTGGTGCATACTCATTTGTAAACTCAAAAGCTTTCTCGATTGATTCGGTGATTATAGCCAAGCTGTTTTCTAGTGCTATCTCAGCGATTTCTCTACGTGGCAGACTACGCAACTGACTTTTAACCTCTGTGAGTACTGACTCGACTTTGCTAGAAGAATCACTCACTAAGACCACCTGCGAATCAGGGCCATGCTCAGCCTGCGCCAGCAGATCAGCGGCGATAAAGTCACTTCGCGCCTCATCATCAGCGATAACGAGTACTTCACTCGGACCAGCTACCATATCAATCTGAGCTCCAGCTGGATCAATCGACACCAGCATCTTTGCTGCTGATACATATTGATTGCCAGGGCCAAATATCTTATCAACCTTGGGAATAGTTTCAGTCCCGTAGGCTAATGCAGCAATCGCTTGAGCACCGCCGACTTTGTATATTTCGGATATACCACATAGCTGAGCTGCGTAGAGTATGCTCGGCTCAATATTCCCGTTCTTATCTGGTGGTGTACACAAAACGACCTGACTACATCCTGCAAGCAGCGCTGGCACACCGAGCATAAGCACAGTTGAAGGCAAGACTGCTGATCCACCTGGTATGTACAATCCTACTTTCTCTATTGCTCTAGGCTCACTGAAGCAAACAACACCTTGCATCGTTTCCTTTTCAAAACGCTCTAACTTTTGCTCACTATAGAAGCTCTGAATATTGGCTTTTGCTTGCTCAAGCGCAATTTTGAGAGGTTTCTCGAGAGTTGAAGCTGAGGCAGCTATTTCCGCCTCTGTCACAGCAGTCTCACTGATTGTAACTCCATCAAATTCTGCCGTAGCTGCGCGCACCGCTTTATCTGAATCAGAAATAATTGAATCAATGATTTTCTGTGCTATTGCTTTGGCAGAGCCTAGATCAATTGATGGGCGCTTAGACAACCCAGCCTTTTGCTCAGGCGTTAACTGGTTGTAGTAATACGTTTGCATTCTGAATTCTCCCTTCCAACTTCTTTCTATCGCTTGTTGAGATCTTAGGAGAGCTGATCAGCACCGCCTGAGATTTATACACTGTTTCAAGTGTTTTAAGTCCATTCTGCGCCAATGTCTTACCAGTTTGCACTATGTCACAGACTGCGTCTGCGAGACCAACAGCAGGTGCGATCTCGACTGATCCTGATAACTCGACGATATCCACTTCTATGTTCTGTCTGTCGAGATAGCGTTTCAAACTATTTGGATACGAAGTCGCTATAGTTTTACCATTCAAATCTTCTAGCGCCCAATTCTTCTCATTAGGTATAGAAATCACTAACCTACAGATGCCACAATCCAGAAGCTGTAGGACGTCACAGTCTGCTGGCTTCTCGCGTATGATATTCTGACCAACGATTGCCACGTCAAGTACTCCTTGTTCAAGTAGTTTCGGCAGGTCACTCTGTCTGGTATAGACAAACTGTATGTCAGGGTCATCAATGCAATCTTGCAATAGCAGTGCTTCACCTTGTGCTGACTCCCAGCCAATGCCAGCGAAATAGACTTCGCTGCATTGTCTGAGCCGACCGCTTTTTTGAATTCCTATTCTCATGTTATTTCCTTACTGTTCAATTAATATGTGCATAATAAAAAAAGCCGGTTCACTAACCGGCTTCTTGTTTCTTAAAATTTGAGGGGATTAAGTTGAAGAGACGGCTGCGTCCGGCGCGGTATGTGAATGATGAGTATCTTCAAGTCGATTGAGCACGATGTTGTAACCACCTGCTCCTTTTTTGAGCCAATCACTAACTCGGGCAATTGTAGTAGTACTCATGCCAGTGGTCTTGCGGATGTCGTCGTAACTCTTATTAGCACGGAGCATCTTGGCAGTCTTAAGTCGATTGCCAAATTCTTTGATTTCAGATGTTGTCAGCACGTCAGCTAGAAACGCTTCAGCAACGGATTTGTTATCAAGCGTGAGGATACCGTTCAAGAATTCTTGAGCAGTTTCGTCATCCCAAATTGTCGGATC
>CAZFKV010000028.1:0-10183 GCA_964519575.1 uncultured Candidatus Saccharibacteria bacterium
GTCGTCGGCTTGCGAGAAGGCTCGGCATCACTAGAGGGCGCGCGAACAGCTGGCTTTACCGAAGAAAGTGGAACGCTTGGCGAAATGTTCAGTGTTGTCGAATCGTCAGATTTTGTGATTCTGCTCATTAGTGACGCTGCACAGACTGAAAACTATCGAAAAGTGTTTGAGAAAATGAAAGACGGAGCGACTCTAGGACTGTCTCATGGATTTCTGGTGGGATTTATGGATACAGTCAATGATTACTTTCCCAAAAATATCAATGTTGTCGGAGTTTGCCCGAAAGGAATGGGGCCATCGGTTAGACGATTATACGAACAAGGTAAAGAGACAAATGGTGCCGGAATTAATTGTAGTTTCGCTGTCGAACAAGATTACGACGGCAAGGCTACCGATATAGCTATTGGCTGGGCGGTCGCCGTTGGCGCCCCATTTGCCTTTGTAACCACCTTAACAAACGAATACAAGTCAGACATCTTCGGTGAACGCTGTATCCTACTTGGCGAAGTTCACGGAATGGTTGAAGCCATGTACGCTCAGTACATACGCTCAGGTGTAGATAAGGAGGAAGCTTTCTCCCGAACGGCTGAGAGTATTACCGGCAAGATTTCTGAAGCAATATCTCATCGTGGCATCAAGGGTCTTTATGACGAACTCTCTGATACAGATAAGCAGACATTTGCTAAATGGTACGCCGCGAGCTTCCAACCCCTTTATGAAGTAACCTCAGAGATTTATGACGAGGTATCGAGTGGAAATGAAATCCGATCGGTTGTTCTCGCTAACGATCGACTAAAGAAATTTGGTTGGACCAAGGTTGATGGTTCTGCCATGTGGCGAATCGGTGAAACAGTGCGTAAAAACCGTCCAAATGGAAATAATTCAGCTGATGTCGATCCTGCCATGGCTGGAGTTTATGCAGCCGGAATGATGGCTCAGATAAATGTTTTAAGTGAACACGGGCATGCTTATTCAGAGATCGTCAATGAATCGGTTATTGAGTCAGTAGATTCCCTCAATCCTTATATGGATTTTAAAGGTGTTGATTTCATGATCGATAACTGTTCAACTACCGCTCGACTCGGAGCAAGAAAATGGGCTCCCCACTTTCACTATGCTTTAGAGCAAGGCGCCTTTCCTAACGTTGACAGCGTCGATCCAACTCAGATGATGAAGGAGTTTTCTAGTCATGAAGTACACCAAGCACTAGCAACTGCCCTGAAGTACCGTCCATCAGTTGATATCGCGGTGAAAGGATAAACCTATGAGCTGTGTTGACGGTAACTGTTCGTGTGGAAACGAAGGACATCACGCCAGTGTTGCTGCGCATGACATTGCCGCTCCCAAAGATGATCTAAGGGTTAATTCTAAGGTAGTAGTTGATGGACCAGAACGTGCTCCAGCGCGAGCTATGCTCCGTGCGGTTGGCATGGAAGATGAAGATTTTCAGAAACCACAAATTTTAGTAATTGATACCGACAACAATGTAACCCCATGCAACGTCAGTGGTGGACGGCTTAATGAAGCAGCCCAAAAAGGTGTGGCACTTGCTGGAGGTTATCCGTTTTATGCATCGACCATCGCTGTGAGTGATGGTATTTCTATGGGACACGAAGGTATGAAGAACTCGCTTATCAGTCGAGAAGTTATTACTGATAGTGTCGAGACAATCACCCGTGCTGAGAAATTCGATGGACTGGTTACGATTGCTGGTTGTGACAAATCTATTCCGGCCATGATTATGGCACCAGCTCGCTTAAATATTGCTGCCGTCATGATGTACGGTGGATCAATTCAGCCAGGTCATTTGAATGGTGAGAATATAGATATCGTTACCGCCTTTGAAGCAGTTGGTAAGCACGCCGCTGGAAAGATGACTGATGATGAACTTCATGCTGTCGAATGCAATGCTTGTCCTGGTGAAGGTAGTTGTGGTGGTATGTTCACAGCCAACACAATGGCAAGTGTTGGTGAAGCGCTAGGCGTCTCAGTACTAGGCAGTGCTGGTCCGGCTGCCACCGATAACGCTAGAGAGAAATATGCAGAATTAGCTGCTCGAGCGGTAATCACACAACTTAAGAAGAAAATGACTATCCGCGACATAATAACAGAGAAATCTATTGAAAACGCCATTGCGGTTGTCAATGCGCTTGGTGGTTCAACTAATGCTGTATTGCATATTCTTGCCATTGCAACAGAAGCAGAGGTTGGCTTCGACATACAGAAGTTCAACGACATTCGTAAGAAAGTACCCCAGATTGCCGATACCAGACCAAATGGCAAATATCATATGATTGATATTGATCGCGTCGGTGGCGTGCCTGTTATTCTCAAAATGTTGCTTGACGAAGGAATACTTCACGGTGATTGCATCACCTATAACGGACGAACCATGGCCGAAAATATTGCCGAATTCAATCCACCAGCACCAGATGGTGATGTGATACATACTTGGAACAACCCTGTTCATTCTGAAGGAGGAATTGCCATTCTGACCGGAAGTCTTGCTCCAGATGGCGCCGTATTCAAAATTGCTGGTGTCGATAACATCAAGACCTTTGAAGGTAATGCCCGAGTATTTGAAAGCGAAGAAGACGCCATGAAAGCCATCCTTGCCGGCTCAATCAAAGAATATGATGCTGTAGTTATTCGGAATGAGGGTCCAAAAGGTGGTCCTGGGATGCGAGAGATGCTGGCACCTACGTCAGCTATCAAGGGAACCGGCATTGACGACAAGGTCGCCTTGATTACAGATGGTAGATTTAGCGGTGGTACTCGTGGACTTGCAATTGGCCATATATCACCAGAAGCTGCTGATGGAGGTCCAATTGGTCTATTAAAAGACGGCGACAAAATACTAATTGATATTACTAAGGAAAAACTTGATGTCATAATCGATGCCAAAACTTTAGATGACCGTAGAAAAAACCATAGCAAAGATTTTGTTAATTTCGCTCCTAGTGGTGTGCAGAGAAAATATCGTAAAGTAGTCTCCGGAGCCCATTATGGGGCAGTAACTGTCCGAGAAAACTAATGACTAAAAAGATTGCAGTCATAGCCGGTGATGGAATAGGGAAAGAAGTGACTCCTGTAACCATTAATGTGCTGAGGGCAGCCGGCGCTGATTTTGAGTATACCGATTTTGATCTTGGTGGAGAGAGATATCTAAAAGATCAATTCGTTTTAGACGACGACACAGTAACTAAGTTAAGAGGATTTGACGCTATCCTACTCGGTGCAGTTGGTCACCCCGATGTGACTCCTGGAATCATTGAGCGTGGCTTGTTATTGAAATTACGTTTTGATCTAGATTTATATATCAACCGACGTCCTTTTACTAGCCCGAACCACGACTTTGAAGTTATACGTGAGAATACAGAAGGCGTGTATTTGGGTGAAGGCGGTGTTTTGCGTAAGGGCACAGCAAACGAGGTAGCAACCCAAGGCTCAATCAATACTCGTCTAGGAGCTGAGCGTTGCATTCGCTACGCATTTGAAATCGCCCAAAATCGACAACAAAAGCGTCTTACACTCGTTCACAAAACCAACGTGCTGATTTACGCTGGCGATTTATGGGAACGCACATTTAATGAAGTTGCTCGTGAATTTCCAGATGTTGAGACTGACTACAATCACATCGATGCTGCCTGTATACATTTTGTTGAGAGACCTCAGAAATATAGCGTTATCGTCACAGATAATCTATTCGGCGATATTCTAACCGATCTGGGCGGTGCAGTGTCTGGTGGCATCGGTATGGCCGCAAGTGCCAACCTGAACCCCGAGCGAACAGGGCCATCTCTCTTCGAACCAGTTCATGGAAGCGCTCCTGATATTGCGGGACAGGATAAAGCGAATCCAATTGCTGCAATCATGAGCGGTGTCATGATGTGCGATTGGCTTGGTGAGATGGAAAGTGCTAACCGAATAAAAAAGGCTTTGGTTGATATTAACATTGCTGGAAAAAAGACATCCGATATTGGTGACCAAGTAGTGAATAATCTTCAGTCATGAACAAACTCGTTCAGCAGATAATTAAGTCAAAAGTGTATGAAGTTTTATCTCCTACGCCTTTAGAATTAGCAAATGGCCTCAGTAATTCTTTGTCATGCAATGTATACATGAAAAGAGAAGACTTACTTCAAGTAAAGTCTTTTAAACTTCGCGGAGCCTATAACAAAATTGCCCAGTTATCCGAATCAGAACTCTCCAAAGGGGTGTTGGCTGCAAGTGCTGGGAATCACGCTCAAGGCGTAGCACTAAGCGCTCAGCGTTTAGGCGTCAAAGCCACGATTGTTATGCCGACAACCACCCCGCAAATCAAAATCGATGCAGTTAAGGGTTATGGGGCAGAAGTAGTTCTAGTAGGCGACAGTTTTTCTGATGCTTCTGATTATGCTATGAAGCTTTTATCCGAAACTGGAATGACCTTCATTCATCCTTTTGATGACGAATTGGTGATTGCTGGCCAAGGAACTATTGGTAAAGAAATTTACGAACAACTACCTGAGGTTGATTATGTATTCGTCCCAGTCGGAGGCGGTGGCTTGGTGGCAGGTATTGCAACATATTTAAAATTTTTGAATCCAAACATAAAAATAATTGGTGTCGAACCAGATGAAAACGATGCAATGCGTCGTTCAATTAACGCTGGTAAGCGAGTTTATCTTGATGAAGTTGGTATTTTTGCCGATGGTGTTGCGGTTAAGCTCGTTGGTGAAAATACCTTCAAGCTCGTTCAAAAGCACGTTGATGAAATGATTACCGTTTCAACAGATCAGCTTTGTACAGCAATCAAAGACGTTTACCAAGAAATCCGAGTAATTCTGGAGCCAGCTGGAGCGTTAAGTGTTGCTGGTGTTAAGGAATATGCCAAAACTCACGATCTTAAGGGGAAAAACATAGTCACGATTAATTGCGGAGCCAACATGAGCTTTGAGAAGCTCCGTTTTGTTGCTGAGCGTACATTACTAGGAAGTGGCAAAGAATCGTTATACTCTATCCAGCTGCCCGAAGAAAAAGGAGCATTATTAACTCTTGTCAAACACGTGATGCGAGGCAACACAATAACTGAGTTCAACTACCGCAAATCAGATGCCTCAAAAGCCGAAATATTTGTCGGTATCCTCTCAACCACCGAAGAAGACAAGACCAATTTAGAGAAGAAACTGAACGTACATAACTATCAATTTGTAGACATGACTCACGACGAAATAGCCAAGGAACATGTCCGGCATATGATTGGCGGGAAATTACCGTCTGGCAGTAAGGAGCATATTTATAAGGCGATTTTCCCAGAACGACCAAAAGCACTTAATGATTTCTTAGAGAGCTTGAACAACAGGTTCAATATCAGTCTTTTTCACTTCAGATCAATTGGCGATGATACCGCCAATATATTAGTAGGTTTAGAAGGCGAAGGCGAATTGTCTGACATTAATCTACCCAAAAACTTCACCATGCAAAAGGTAGACAGTACAGCCGTAGAGCTATTTCTGTAATTCATTAATTTATTTATTAATATCCGGAAGCCAAGAATGTCTAGTGGATTCGTATTCAGTGATTTGTTCTTCGTGTTGAAGAGTCAGACCAATCTCATCGAGACCTTCTAAAAATCTGTGCTGAATTGAATCGTCTAATGGGAAACCGACTATTATATCTAGATCGGGCACATGTAGCGTTTTCTTGCGTACATCTATCGTGACTTTTAACGCTGGATTTTCAAGAGCTTCTTTTATGATCGCATCTGATATCGTTTGATCAACAATGACGGGCAAGAGTCCGTTGTTATAGCTGTTCAGTCGGAATATATCACCAAAACTCGGCGCAATAACCGCATCGAAGCCCCATTGGCTGAGTGCCCATACGGCATGTTCCCGGCTGCTTCCTGTGCCAAATTTTGCTCCAGCAACGAGGATATTTGCATCAATATATTCTGAATTATTAAGGATGAAGTTTTCATCCTCCCGCCACAGTGCAAACAAGCCTTTTTCGAAACCTGTCTTTTCGACACGCTTCAAGTAATCACTAGGGATAATCTGATCAGTATCAACATCACTTCGATCGAGTGGAGCGACACTTCCAGAGATAATTTTCACAGCCTTCATATCTCAACTCCGAGATCCGCTGGTGTTCGTAAGAAACCAGTCAATGCAGTTGCTGCAGCAACAGGCGGACTGACCAAGTGAGTTCGTCCATTACGTCCTTGACGACCTTCATAGTTGCGATTACTGGTCGAAGCACAGCGTTCATATGGTTCGAGCTGGTCAGGATTCATCCCGAGGCACATCGAGCAGCCAGGATTACGCCAATCAAAGCCAGCGTCAATGAATATTTTGTCTAAACCTTCTTTTTCAGCTCGGGCTTGGACAAGGGCAGAACCAGGCACCACCATAGCTTTCACATCTCGTACTACTTTCTTGCCCTTAACGACTTTAGCTGCAGCCCTCAGGTCATCAAGCCGCGCGTTTGTGCATGAGCCAATGAATACTACATCAATTGGGACTTCACGCATGACTTGGCCTGGCGATAGTCCCATATAGTGCAATGCTCTTTCGGCAGATTTACGTTGACTCTCATCCTCGATATGACTAATGTCAGGCACTACGCCATCGATGTCCACGACTTGTGAGGGGTTAGTACCCCAAGAAACAAACGGCTTTAATTCTGATGCTTTAATCTTCACAACCTTATCGAATTTGGCATCTTGATCCGTTGCCAAGGTTTTCCAGTGAGCAACCGCTTTGTCCCACTCTTCTCCAGTCGGCGCGTATTCTCGTCCCTCAAGGTAGGCGAAAGTCGTTTCATCAGGAGCAATCATGCCGGCTCGTAATCCTGCTTCAACACTCATATTACAAACGGTCATGCGACCTTCCATGCTGAGGTCTCTGATGGCTTGGCCACGGTACTCAGCGATATAACCATTATTACCGGTGCCGATTCGTCCCATAATGTTAAGAATGATGTCTTTGGCGGTAACTCCATCGGGTGCCGGTCCGTCAATCTCGATTGCCATAGTCTTAGCTGGTTTCTGATACAGCGTTTGCGTCGCCATGACATGCTCGACATCACTAGTACCAATTCCCCAAGCGAGAGCCCCAAAAGCACCATGTGTACTCGTGTGGCTATCACCGCAAACTACCGTCATTCCGGGTTGCGTTACGCCTTTCTCCGGGCCAATCATATGAACAATGCCTTGACCCAAATCACCCATAGAGTACAATTTCACGCCGTACTCCACACAGTTCTTCCGAATAGTTTCAATCTGCTTTCGACTGAGCGGATCGCGAATCAGATTTAGTTCGCCGCCTTCCGTATCAGTCGGAACATTATGGTCCTCAGTGGCTAGAGTAAGCTCTGGATGACGCATTCTTCGCTTAGCGAGTTTAAGTCCAGAAAAAGCCTGAGGGCTTGTGACTTCATGAATCAAATGCATATCAATAAACAAAAGATCAGGATCGGTGCCTTTACCTGCTCGAACAACGTGTTCTTGCCAAACTTTTTCAGCTAAAGTTTTTCCCATAATGACTACAGTATATGTCATAAATAACAGATATGAAAATGTGCATAAGTACTTCGACGCAATGTGCTAAATTATTAGCAATGAGTGAGGATAATTATACAGCGGCAATCTTAGAGGAAGTTCGCGAGCAGAATAAACGAATTCTAGAAGCATTGAACGGCATGTCTAGTGTACCTGGCGTTGTTTCTGAGATTAAAGCCGACGTCTCTGAGCTCAAAATCGATGTGAAAGACATCAAGTCTGTAGTCAAAGACCACAGCAAATCTCTCCAAGACCACGATGGTCGAGTCGCTTTGCTTGAAGCCGCATAATAATTTCTTCTTGAAATCTGTATACTAGTATCTACATATGCTCGAGGTAAAAGATATAAAAGTTAACGTCGCTGACACCGAAATTATTCACGGGGTATCTTTGACTGTTAAGAAGGGCGCAATATCTGTCGTTATGGGTCCTAATGGCAGTGGTAAATCTAGCCTGTCGTACGCTATCTCAGGACATCCACATTATGAAACTACTTCCGGCAAAGTAACCATTAGCGGCAAAGACATCACCGGACTTCCAGCCAATGAACGTTCAGAAGCTGGACTGTACCTGGCCATGCAGTCACCGATTGCAATCCAAGGCTTAGTTGTAAAAAGCTTTCTCTGGCAGTTATACCAAAAACATCGAATTAATGATGCCAGCTTTATGGAATTGCCTGAATTTGAGCGTTGGCTACGAGTTAACTCCGCTAAAGTACAGCTTGACTTGCGCCTACTTGATCGTAGCCTGAATGATGGCTTCTCTGGTGGCGAAAAGAAAAAGCTCGAGATATTGCAATTGCTAACAATAAATCCAAAGATTGCCATCATTGATGAAATTGATTCGGGACTCGATGTTGATGCACTACGGGCTATCGCCCAGATCCTGCAAGACGCTGCGAAGGGTGGGATGAGCCTGCTCGTTATTACACATTACCCAAGACTCTTGGAATATCTCGAAGCAACTGACATCACTGTCTTAAAGGCAGGCCTCGTCGCAGCGCAAGGTGGCAAAGACCTGATTGCCAACATTGAGAAAAACGGCTACAAGAGTATTTAAAATGAACATTTTAAATACAGACAACAAAGATCAGACAACAGAAAACAGCTTTACGGTTATTGATGTGCAATTTGTTTACTGCTCACTGTTCACTGCTCACTCAGAAAATTTTGGAAAAATTTTCTGATGACTCGTTTTGCTCCAATAACTCAACCTAAGATCACCGCCAATGACGTCTCCCAGGGCTATAAATACGGTTTCCATGAGAAGGAAAACTACTCATACAAGGCCAAAAAAGGCCTAAACGAAGACGTCGTCCGCATGATTTCTAAGATGAAAAACGAACCCGAGTGGATGCTTGAAAAGCGCCTTGAGGCGTTTGAAATCTTTAACATCATGCACATGCCCGATTGGGGAGGTGACCTGAGTTCTATCGACTTTGATGATATCTATTACTACATCAAACCTTCCGATCACTCAGCCAATAATTGGGATGACGTACCGAAGGAAATTAAGGATACCTATGACCGGCTCGGTATTCCAGAAGCTGAAAAGGACTACCTAGGTGGTCTTAAGGCACAGTACGAGAGTGAAGTCGTCTATGGCAGCCTAAAAACAGAGCTTGAAGACGCAGGAGTTATCTTCACCAGCATGGACGAAGCCTTGCAGAAATACCCTGATATGGTCGCCGAATACTTTGGCTCGCTTATCCCGGCTACAGATAATAAATTTGCCGCTCTCAATACTGCTGTCTGGAGTGGTGGTAGTTTCATTCATATCCCCAAGGGCGTTGAAGTCAATGAACCCTTGCAAGCCTATTTCCGTATCAATGCCAGCAATATGGGACAGTTTGAGCGCACGATGATTATTGTCGAGGACGCATCTTACGTGAACTATGTCGAAGGTTGCACTGCACCGACCTATTCGACCGATTCACTGCATGCCGCTGTAGTTGAGATCTTTGTGAAGCCTCATGCGCGAGCTCGCTATACCACCATTCAGAACTGGTCAAACAATGTCTATAACCTTGTGACGAAGCGTGCTCAGGTGCAAAAGCGCGGCGTTATGGAATGGATTGATGGCAATCTTGGATCCAAACTTACCATGAAGTATCCATCAATCATGCTCGATGGCGAAGGAGCTCACGGCGAAGTCTTATCTGTTGCCGTTGCTGGAGAGGGACAACATCAGGATGCTGGTGGCAAAGTTATTCACCGCGCACCCAACACAACCTCTCGCATTGTCAGTAAATCGATTAGTTTCAATAGTGGTCGCACCAGTTACCGTGGTCTGATCCGTGTCGATGAGGGCGCGACAAATAGTAAATCCAAAGTCGTCTGCGACGCGCTGCTTCTTGATCCGACTTCACGAAGTGACACCTACCCGACCAATGATATTAAAGAGCAGTCAGTTACTTTAGAACATGAAGCAACTGTTAGTAAGATCGGCGAAGAACAGCTGTTTTACCTTATGGCACGCGGATTCGAGGAGCACGAAGCCGAAGCCATGATCATCAATGGCTTCATTGAGCCGATTGTGAAAGAGCTACCGATGGAGTACTCCGTTGAACTCAATCAACTAATACAACTACAAATGGAAGGCTCCGTCGGCTAGCCATGCATACCTCACCACAAATTCCTG
>CAZFKV010000029.1:0-10110 GCA_964519575.1 uncultured Candidatus Saccharibacteria bacterium
ATTTTCTTTTCACTCATTGGTGGCGTTGTATCGCTAACAGGGGGTGTTCTACTGCTCGCTAACAAAAAAAGAGCACGTACACTAGTAAAGTATGCGACTCCGTTTGCGGCGGGCGCCCTCCTAGCTGCTGCATTTGTGGACTTACTCGGAGAAGCATCGCATGTTGGAGATGCCGAGAAGGCATTAGTCGGAGCACTACTGGGTATTGTCGGATTCTTCATCCTTGAACGATTCTTGCATTGGTTCCATCACCATCACGAGGATGAGAACAATTCTAAAACGGACGCAAATACTTCATTAATTATTATTGGTGATACCGTCCACAATTTTATTGATGGTATTGCAATTGCAGCGGCTTTTCTCGTCAGCGTACCTACCGGTATCGTAGCAACCTTAGCCGTTGCTGCACATGAAATTCCGCAAGAAATTGGTGATTTCGGACTTCTACTTAAGAAAGGTATGAGTCGAAAAAATGTAATCATAGCCAATATATTGAGCGCGCTGGCCACAACCGTTGCGGCAATACTATTCTTCACATTAGGTGATCAGATTTCACTTCCTTTAGATATGATCCTAGGTGTTGTAGCTGGCTTCTTCATCTACATTGCCGTTAGCGATATAATTCCAAGCATCCACAAAAACGAAGAAAAAATGATTGCCGGCCCACAAACTATAATGCTGCTTGTTGGCGTGATTGTCGTTAGTTTGGTGACCACTCAATTACATGAATATATTGACCCGTCTGAAAGTAGTAATCATAAGACCGAAATACAGCAGAATAATTAATCGGCCTGGGTGAATACCGTCGGGATTTCTATAGCGATAATTCCATCATTTGTGTAAGTGATAGTTTTTGTTCCCTCGTCGATTTTAAAAATAGCCTTTTGAACGACATTATTCTGGGTGGTAATCTCACCTGATTCAGAATTACCAGTTTTCGAAAGTGAATAGCGTTTGCATGGGTCTAAACAGTCACCATCTGATTTAGCAACAGCTCCTTTGTGATAAATTTTCAGGCTCGATTCTAGCACATGAAAATTACTAGGGACGTACACGCCTTTATAAAGCTCACGTTTAGTCCGTATCCAAGCTTCGCCGTTTCTTGTAAAAGCGTACTGATCAGTGAATACTATATCAATTACATTTGCATTCTCATCAGTAGCTGTAATTCTTACGTTTCCTAGCTCATCGTAAATAGCCACACCAGTCGCAATGGTTTTACCATTAAGCTTAGTTGCTACATTTGTCGAGTAAGGTAGCGTAGGAAGTGAAAAGTCTGCATCTAATTTAGTAGTTGGTTTTTTTGGAGCTGGAAGTTCAATTGTGTTATCTGACATTGTTGATAGGTAGTACCAGTAACTAAATGACACGACTACACCAAGACTCATTACGGCAAGGATAATATAAACGGCTATATATCCCCGCTGATGCCGAAAAGTGTTTATGTTTTTCATATCCACTATCATAACAAATATATCGGCAAGTAATTGATATAATTTCTTCAATCTATATCATTAGTGGATATGGAATCTAATAAACACAAGAAAAAACAATTGGATATCCGTAGTTTTAATTACAGCTATAGAGGTGAAGCAAAAACTGAACCAGAGATTATACCAGTATATTTGGATGATAGCAGTCAGTCTAATTTAAAAAAATGGCTGAAAAGAATTGGTATTGTTCTGGCCATCGCAATATTGATTGCTCTAATACTAGTCGGAATAGGCTACTTAATTGTCGATAGAACAAGATTGAAAGGCGAGGAAGACGGCAGAGTTAATATTCTGATTAGTGGTGTTGACGAAGCGGCAAAGCTCAGTGACACATTAATGATTATTAGTCTAGATACTAACCACGAAGAGAAAGCCGACTATCGAGCCGCAATAATTAGCATACCCCGTGACCTTTATGTGCAAATTCCTCCCTTCGGTGGTAACAAAATAAATGCTGCTTATTCACTCGGTGAAGTCCCAGCGAATGAAGTCCAAGGTGGTGGACTAGCGTTAATCAAAGAGACCGTCGAAGACATATTTGACATCCCTGTCCATTATCAAATGGCAGTAGATTTCCAAGCCTTTGAAGATATTGTAAATACCGTTGGTGGTATAACGATTGACGTCCCTAAAGATATCTACGATGCAAATTACCCGACACCATCGGGAAACGGCCAACAATTAGTGCAGTTCAAGGCGGGCAAGCAGAAAATGGATGGAGCATCTGCTCTAAAGTATGCTCGCTCGCGTCAATCAACTTCGGATTTCGATCGTTCAGCCCGACAACAGCAGGTAATGTTAGCGGTTAAAGATAAAGTTCTCAGTCCTGAATTCGCCCTAGATCAATCGAAAATACGTTCTTTCATCTCAGCTTTGCAAGAACATATAAAAATCGACATGACTACTCCAGAGATTCTCCGATCAGTAGAGATTGGACAGGCAATTCCAGATCAAAACATTAAGAGACACGTTTTGGACAATGAAGATGATAATTTGTTAACAGCAACTAGGTATAGAGGCTACACGCTGTCTCCTCGTACCGGTAACTTCGTTGAGATTCAAGACTTCATTAATAATATCTTTACAAAAAATGAGAATACTTTACCCAAATCACACTTAAAGGAAGTTGAATGACAGAGACAGCAACTTTCGGAGGCGGCTGTTTCTGGTGTCTTGATGCAATATTTCGACGTACAGTTGGAATCAATAAAGTAACATCGGGATATGCTGGTGGAACCACCAACAATCCAAACTATGAGCAGATTCACGATCATACAACAGGACATGCTGAGTCAGTCCAAGTTGAGTTTGATTCTGATACAATTAGCTTTGAAATATTATTAGAGATATTTTGGACCTCTCATAATCCGACCACCTTAAACCAAGATGGCGCAAATTATGGTTCAGAATATCGTTCCATTATTTTTTACGAAAACGAAGATCAAAAAAGAATTGCCGAAAAAAGCAGGGCCGATGTGGCAAGCAGTATCTGGCAGGAACCGATAGTTACAGAAATTATCCCACTTGGAAAATTCTATCCTGCAGAATCGTATCATCAGGATTATTATAATAAACAACCATCGAACCCTTATTGCCAAATAGTGATTAACCCAAAGCTAGATAAGTTTCGCAAGCGATTCAAGCAATACGTCAGAGGTTAAAAGCCGCTTAAAGGCCGGTATTGATGATATAGTAGTTGAGATGAAATTCTTTAGTCTAAACGATCATTCATTGGTGGCGTCTTTTGCTGAAGCAATAATGCAAGGTCAGGCTCCTGACGGAGGTCTATATTTCCCATCTCAGATACCTTTACTCGGCAACGACGCTCTAAAACGGCTGGCAGGTGCTGATCAATCTAAAGTCGCTATGCAGATGTTGTCACCATGGTTGATCGATGAAATGACAGAAGTTGAGATTGAATCAGTTATAGAGCAAGCTGCTATCTTCCCTACTCCAATTCGTGAAGTAGATGGCAGGTACGTCTTAGAGCTTTTCCACGGTCCAACCTTAGCCTTTAAGGACGTCGGAGCCAGATACTTAGCAGCCTTTATGTCGCACTTTAATAAGAAAAACAGCAATCCGATTACGATTTTGGTAGCCACAAGTGGTGATACAGGCGGAGGTATTGCTCAAGCCTTTAGCGAAATACCAAATATTCAGGTTGTTGTGCTTTTTCCTAAGGGCCGAGTAAGTAAATTGCAATACGAGCAGCTTACTAGGGCGGGAAGCAATATTTTCAGCCTCGAACTCGAAGGATCCTTCGATGATTGTCAGGACTTGGTTAAAAAGGCATTTAACGACACCGACCTAAACGACATAGGCTTAACCAGTGCCAATTCAATAAATATTGGTAGGCTTTTACCTCAGACTACTTATTATGGCAGTGCATTTGCGCAATTGAACCGAGAAGATTTGAGATTTGTCGTTCCGACCGGTAATTTGGGCAACCTGACGGCTGGTGTTATTGCAAAAAAAGCGGGAATTCCTATCAGCAGTTTCGTCGCCGCCAATAACCAGAATAATTCGGTTCATAGATATCTGGAAACTGGAATATACGAACCAAATATTTCTTATGCGACAATGAGCAACGCAATGGACGTCGGAGCGCCAAATAATCTGCCTAGGCTACAACACCTCTTTGGTAATGACGTGAAGAGCATTCGTAATGAAGTAAAATCTACTACTGTTACGGATGAAGAAACTGTAGAAACAATTAAATCGGTCTACCAAGATCATGGCTATTTACTTGATCCTCATACCGCTGTTGCTTGGACTGCTAGTAAAAGATTACACGACCCTGCGAAGAAAGACGTTGTCATCGCTACTGCTTCACCACTGAAGTTCGCAGAAGAAATAGAGAGACTTACAGGTATCAAAATTGACAACTCCAAAGAACTTAAACAGCTTGCCGAGAGAGAGGTCAGACTGATTAGTCTTAAGGCAAACTATTTCGATTTCAAGGAATTTCTTATGGAAAAAATATAAATGAGATATCAATCCTTTCAGGAAGTATTGGATAAAAGACCACTTAAAATTGCCATAATTGGCCTAAGTGGGGTTGGCAAGACAACTACTTCAGAGTTGCTAAGAAAAAGCGGATGGTTCAGGTTCTCGGTAGATTATCGGATTGGTACCCATCATCTTGCTGATGCAATTGCTGATCATTTTGCAAAGCACGATAAGAACAGTAATTTTATGCAGGATGTCTTGGCCCATAAGGCAGCCGATCCAGTAACTTTGAAACCGCATATTGATTTTAATAAGCACAATTTGTATGCCATATCGGCCTACTTGGGAATGATGGGAGACCCAGCTAGGGGAGGATTGCCGGAAGCGGAGTTTCGAAAACGACTATCTACCCATAGAGCTGCCGAGATTGCCACCATGCTTGAAGAAAACATTGGTTATGATAAGTCTAGAAATATGGTAGTGGATGCTAGTGGGAGTCTATGTGAAATAATCGATATAGATGAACCTAATGATTTGGTCCTGGAAAACCTAAGGGACAATTACCTAGTAATCTACATAAGTTCAAACAGTAAACATGATGAAATTTTAGCTCAGCGCCAGAAAAAAGACCCAAAACCGCTTTTCTATCGATCAGAATTTCTCGATAAGAACTTGCCAATTCTTTTAAATGAGAAGAAAGTCGATTCTGTGGAACAAATCGATCCTGCTGAAGTAGGCAATTGGCTTTTCCCGAAACTAATTGCAGAGCGAAGGTTAAGATATAGTAAAATAGCCGAAAAAGTTGGCTATACGGTTTCAATGGATGATATACATCACATAAAATCAGAAGATGATTTCTTGAAACTGATTGCGAAAACTATCGAAGAGAGAAACAGATAGTATAATAATCGTATGTATCAAACTTTACTTTGGAGAAGAATAAAATATTTTCTTGAGCCAGTCTGGGTTTTTCGTCCATCAGTTAGATTAATGGTCGTTGTCGGTAGTTTATTATTTACTTCAATGGTTTTTCTTGGTTCAACATTCCTTGACGATGTTCTACTGGGAGTCAAAATAAGGAGCAGTACCTTCCAGGAATCAGAATCAGGTGCAGTAGAATCTCCAGGTTTTGGATCAAACTTAGTGTGGAATGATGGAATTGATCATAAAATCAATGAAAATAAAGGCAATGTATCAGTTATTCATTTTTGGAGTTCGGCTTGTGTAACTTGCCGTGATGCTTATGGACGATTAGCTGAGTGGCAATATAAATATAATAAATATGGTGTCAGGGTATATGGTATTTATTCACCCCAATTTGATTTTGAAGTTGATGATCTCAAACAATTTGAAAATGCAATTAATAAATACGGGATGAAGCGCTATCCAGTGGGGATTGATTTTAATTTTGAGTTAACTGATGCCTTTGTTAAAGCATCAGATACATTCAACAGTGCTGGTTCAGTCATAGTTATTATCGATAAGAAGGGATTTCTTCGTCACACTATTATCGATGCTAACAACCTATCTAATGGCGAGTTGGTAATTCAAGCTTTATTGTCCGAGGCTAAGGTTAAGCACAGGTTCCCTCTACCAGTCAGACAAGCAAGAATAAAGGGCAAAATTACTACAAATATATATTTTAATAATGAAGACACTAACAGCGCAAATAGTTTTGTTGGCAAGGATAAGCTCAAAGATGGTGAACAAATATACACTTTGGAAGAAGGTTTGCTGGATGGGCAATGGAGTCTCGGTGGGACTTGGTCAAGAAATGAAAGTAGTATTCAAGCAGTAAAAAATGGTGTGCTGAGCACGGTTATTACCGGGAAAAGAGTTTTCGTAGTCGTTGGCTCTGCTTATGCTGAAGACTATCTAGGTGTGGTTATTGACCGAGAAAGTGGAGTCTATCGTCCCCCAGAAGTCGATAAAGATGGTGTGCTAAAAATCACTAATTCTGGTGTTTATCAAATTATTGCATCGAATAAGACTTTGAATAAGAAGGATTTAAAACTATCGGTCCCAGATAAGCTGAAGATTTATCAGCTTATTGTCCTGCCTAATTGATAACAGATAGTATTAACGATAGTTTATGAAACTAATAGGAAAGTCGTAGTCTTTGCTTCGAATTAAATTCATTACGCCTTGCAAATCATCTTTGTTATTACCAACCACTCTAATCGAATCACCCTGAATTTGTGGTTTAATCTTTGGAAAACTGTCTCTTATCAATTTGGTTATTTTTTTAGCCTTTTCTTGGTCTATGCCTTTTTGTAATCCTATCTTCCATCGCCATGGGTTACCCGCTTCCTTTGGTAGAGAAGTATCAAGTGTGCTTTGCTCGACATTTCTTTTGCCGCACTTGGAGCGAATAATGTCCAATACGACATCGAGCTGGTATTCGTCACCCTTAATTAAAATTACTTTTTTGTCATCGGCTAGCTCGACGCTGGCTGGTGTCCCCTTGAAATCATAGCGTTGTGCAATTTCCTTAGCGGACTGATCAACAACATGGTTAATTTCGGAAATATCGTATTCGCTAACAATATCAAATGAATAACTTTGTGCCATAGGCTTAGTATATCAAGTCACTAGAATTAACAATATAGATCTTGCTTGACTTCATTTTGGCGATTGGCTCAATATGCAAATCAATGTGATTGATTTTTATTAATGTTGAGATATATCGTTATTATTTACAGAGTTATTTGCGGAAATGCTATACAATAGAAACTCTATGGATGTTACAAAGAACGCACTAATTAGTGTTTACAACAAGGATGGAATTGAAGACTTTGCTAAGAATTTAGTTGAACTTGGCTGGACTCTTTGGGCTAGTGGCGGTACCGCAACCAAGCTAACAAAAGCAAAAATTCCTGTAAATGATGTAGCTGAACTTGTTGGTGGTAAGGCTATACTCGGCCATCGAGTAGTAACGTTGAGTCGTGAGATATATGCAGGATTGCTTGCAACTGATTCTCCCTCCGACACCAAGGAATTAAAAACACTTGGGATTCCAAGAATAGATCTAGTTTGCGTTGATTTATACCCTTTACAGGATGAGATTATGCGTGAAGGTAGTACTGTCGATTCTGTAATCGATCAAACTGATATTGGAGGTCCAACCTTACTTAGAGCTGCTGCCAAAGGAAAGAGAATTGTTATTAGCTTGCCCGAACAGCGAATCCGGGTTATCGAATGGCTGAAACAGGCAAAACCTGATGAAACCAAATATCTAGCTAATCTGGCAGCAACCGCTGAAGCAGTTGTGGCTCGGTACGCCTTAGCGTCTGCTCACTATCATAGTAATGGCGGTTTCAACGGTGAAATTTCAATGTTATCGGCCAAAGCAGCTTACGGAGAAAATCCTTGGCAAAAACGTGCAGTGCTCTACGGTCAAACTCCTGCTGGTGATCTATCCTTAGTACTGTTTAAATTATTGCAGGGTAGCTCTCCTAGCTATAATAACTATTGTGATTTTGACCGATTATTACAAACTATAACTCACATAGCGGCTGGTTGGGATGTCAATTTTGGTGAAGTCCCTTCAATTGCCGTCGGAGGAAAGCACGGAAACGCCTGTGGCGCTGCCGTTGATGCTAATCCGCAAGTCGCAATAAATAAAATGCTCGAAGGTGATTTACGGGCAATTTTTGGAGGGATAGTGATGGTTAATTTTCCAATTGACGCAGAGCTAGCTGAAATTCTATTGATACACAAAGTTGAAAAAGGCCGCAGGTTACTTGATGCTGTAATCGCACCCAGCTTTACTGATGAAGCTTTAGAGCTACTAAAGCGCAAGAAGGACAAATGCCGTATTCTTGTCAATCCAGCTTTGCTGAATTTGGATAAAAATAGCTTAGATTCAGCACCTCGTACTCGTTATGTACGTGGTGGTAAGCTAGTTCAGGATAACTACACTTTCATACTTGATTTAAAGCAATCTTACGTTGAGAAAACTAGCCAAGCTAGTGAGAAGAATTTATTACTAGGTTGGGCTATCGGCAGTACCAGTAATTCAAATACCATTTCCATAGTGAAAGATACTGCTTTGATTGGTAATGGCGTTGGTCAACAAGACCGAGTTGGCGCAGCAGAATTAGCAATTAAACGTGCGACTGATGCGGGGCATAACATTGAGGGAGCTTCGGCATACAGTGATAGTTTTTTCCCATTCGCTGATGGACCAAAGGTACTTGCTGACGCAGGAGTAGCTTCTATTCTTAGTAGTTCAGGCTCTCTTGGAGATGAAGATGTCAAAGCAGAAATGAAGAAAGCCGGTGTAGCTTTATATCTGGTGCCAGATAAACTAGCGCGAGGATTTTACGCCCACTAATTTCATGATAAGAAAGCATAAGTCATTTCTAATTGGTTTGTTTGTTAGTTTGCTGGTAATTCTACCAGTATTATTCTCGTTTCGTTCTCCAGTAATTTCTATAAATGGTACTAAAGTATCCATTACTCGGGCAATAACCGAACATGATAGAAGACTAGGTTTAGGTGATTATGAAAAACTAGAGGAAAACCATGGAATGCTGTTCGAATTTGAAAAAACCGACTACTACGGTATATGGATGAAGGATGTTGAGTTTCCGATAGATGTAATATGGCTCGATGAGAACAGAATCGTAATTGATATTGAAGAAAACATGAAGCCAAAATCATATCCAACAGTTTTTAAACCTGAAAAACCGGCACTTTACGTGCTTGAAGTGCCGGCAGGTTTCGCTGCAGATAATGAAATCGAAAGAGGTCAAAGTGCCAAATTCAGCTTTTAAGGCAGTAATATTTGATCTTAACGGTGTTCTAATACCTAGCATTTGGCCTGAAGCTGATACAAGCATGATTGAATTAGTGAAAAGTCTGAAAAAGAACAATCTAAAAACGGCAATACTTTCCAATCTCATGATAGGCGATGCTATGAGTGTCAAGTCATCAGATTGGGCGCAATATTTTGATGTATTCGCTCTTTCAGGTGAGATTCAGTCTGCCAAACCAGAACCAGCAAGCTATTTGTCAGTACTAGACATGCTTAATTGCACCCCTGAACAGGCAGTCTTTGTTGATGACTTACCCGGTCATGTCGCGGGAGCACGGGCAGTCGGCCTTAAGGCGATCTTATTTCATAACGAACTACTATTACGCAAAGAACTTAACAGTCTCGGTTTATTGTGAAAGAAATTGAATACAATCATGACTGGTAGCTAATAATGAAATATATCTGGAAAATAATTAGCTCAACCCGAGAACTCTGGCGGTTTTATGTTGCGATAGGAATTTTCACAGTACTACTGGCAATAATGAACATGTCCCAGCCACTACTTACTGGCTGGGCAATCGATGAAATCGGCAAGGGGAGTCAAGCTAGTGTTAGCTATGTGGCCTGGCTGGCGGTTGTTGTTTTCGCTCTTGACATTGGATCTACAATTTTCAGTAACATTGCCGGCTATATCGGTGACATTATGGCTTTTCGATTGCAGAAGTTGCTGGGCGAAAGATATTACCAACACTTATTAAAATTACCTCAAAAATATTTTGACTCTGAACTGACCGGCAAGATTATTGCTCGACTTGATCGTAGCGTAAATGAACTCAGTAACTTTATGAATATGATGAGCAATAACTTCCTACAATTTATATTCAGTACTATTTTCTCGCTAGTTATTAT
>CAZFKV010000030.1:0-3148 GCA_964519575.1 uncultured Candidatus Saccharibacteria bacterium
ACTGGTTCGATTCTGTCATCAACTACAATTTTCCTACCTTCTTCATGTTTAGGGTACATTAATTGTAAATCGTCCATGTCCACAATTGGCGGTGGAACTTCATTTTTAACGGCATTCCAAAACTCTTGCGCTACATCAACCATTTTACCCTCAAGTTCAGCATCACGGTTATATTTATATGTGCAATAGTTATAATTAGTTCTAAGGGCTGCTAGTCGTGCGCCGTTGCTGTTATAGACATTCGTGTAGTGAGCGATTTGCACAAGGTATTCCATAGGGATAACGTCACTGTCTGTTGCGCCCCAGAGCTGCTCACGTGAATAAGCAAGCGAGCATTTAGCCTCTAGTATCTCATTCCATTCTGGTATATAACCATCAACATTCGCTAGTAAAAAGTCGAATATTGGGTGAGAGGTAGTGTCTAAATCATAGGTTATCAAATCACAAGGAGGAGATATTAAGGCATCTTCTTTATGAGCATGAACTTTAATATTGTTATCTGTTGCGAAACGATTACGCAAGATACCTTCAATCATACTGCCAAAATACTGAGCTTCTGTATGTCCTTGAGAGGGAGTTACTAAGCCCAGCTTTTCGAGGTATAATTGATATGGTGTCTTATATGAGGATAGACCTAAAATGATTGGCATGTCACTGCCACCAATACCATGTCTACGGTTTTCGAGTTGTTGTGGTGTAAGCATAAGTGTGTTTCCTACTAAATTAAAATTATATCTGTTTAACGTTGATATAGTAACAAAAAAGGTTTATCATGTCAAACATATTTGACAAATAATATAAGGGGATGATATGACAATAGAGGACGTTTTAGCCTATTTTGGCACAAAAACCGAGGCTTGTAAGGCGATAGGACTTCGCAGGCAAAACTTTGCCTATTGGGTTGCGCATGGTATACCTTTGGTTCAGCAATATAGATTACAAGAGGTAACTAAAGGAGTATTAATGGTGGGGGCGGACTCAAAGAACAAGAAGCAGTCGAGGCGTAGGGATGATGATGATTGCTAATCCTGATAGTGTGTACTATCAGGATTAGGATTTTACTATTTAACGTCAAGGTCTTTAGCCAAATATTTGACCATGCCACGAGCATAATTTAGCTCTTTAGTAACATGCTCAAGTTCAGTTCTAGTGTCATCTAAAGTTAACTGCAAGCCTTCAACATAGTTTGTCGTCACTTCATCCCAGCTTGCTACCATAGCATCAAAAGTTGCAGTTGGTGACGGTGTGGTTGATGAATTTAATGAAACTACAGTTGAGCCAGAAGTTGATGTTCCGGTTTTAGTAGTTGCAGGTTTGCTTGTAGATTTACTAGTCGTACTTGTTGCAACAGTAGTTTTTCTGTTTGCACTTGTTGTTGATTTAGAACTCATGTCTTAGTCTCCTTTGAAATTGACAAGTAATTCTAAACTATTTGCCGAAGCAATACCACTGCAAAATTTCCAAAGCCTCATCTATTGACCAACAAGCAGCTGTGAAATAACCATGTTTTTCGGCCTTGCGAAAGAATAAACGTTGCTCATCACGTAAGATACCTTTAGTGCTTTTTAGTTCTAAATACATACCGTGGAAATGATGACGCGGAACGGATATAAACAAATCGCTTGCTCCTTTATGGAGTCCGGTAAGTTTTAGTTGCCTACCCTTTATTGGGTTTGACGCAACCTCATTTGGTATGCTGAAGAATAAAATGTCTGGATGTAGACGCAGCCAATCGACCACTGCTTTTTGAACGGAATACTCAGAAAGAGTACCATCTTTATTATATTTAGCCATCCTTGGCCTCTGTAGTAAAAATTAGTCTGATAAACGATTAAGCCAACCTTGCAGGTACTTTCTTAACGTTCTATTTTTACTAACTATCGTAACATAAAAATTAGCGGCTTCATCCCTGAGTGAATCATAAAGATGTTTAGCATAGCCCTTGGCAATTAAATCATTAACAGAGTGCATGGTTTTTGCGCCAAGTATTCCATCAATAGCTACGCGCTTTATATTACGGAATTCATTGACGGCTCTTTGCAGTAATTTATGTGCTTGGTATGCGCCCATGTTGATTGACAAATCTAGAACACGCGCGGCTAAATCATCATCTGTAATCTCATAATATTTATATCGTTGCCACCAATGTTCGAAATAAATTTGCTTAGCTTGCTCTATTGTTAGCTCGATAATGTCCAGCTGATTTATCTCGCCATCATTATTCATGTCTAGAACGGCCTGTCTAAGAAACCTTAAGGAAACTCCATAATTGGTAATCTCCCCTTTATCGTCCCTGTCGTTAGATAGCCTGCCCTCATGGCGTAGAACCATCTTGACGGCCTTATTAAATCTTTCATCTGTAATCATAAATCAATCTGTCAATCCATTGAACTTGGGGGTGGGCACTTCATGTTTTTGTGGTAGTGTTTCTTGCCAAATAATCTCACAGCTAGATACATTTGATATGCTGTGGATGGGCTAACATTACCTTCAATCATAGCCATATAGAATATATCATCTGATTCCTTCTGTGTGAAATAAGTTTCACATGCATAGAGATAATCGTGCAATATTGCTGGTGCTACAAGTGATGTATTGTTTGGAGACAGAATACTCCAATACCATCTAGGTATAGATGCTAAATCGGTCTCAAAGCCCTTGGGAATCGTTATAGCGACATCATCAATCTGTACCTCTACTGATTTACCTAGAACGTACTTATAGTCCTTTAATGGCTTTATACAGGGCTTATCGAGGAACTCTATGTGATGGGGTGTAATTGATAATCCTGAGCATGAGGTTAAGAGAGAAATTATAACTATAATTATCGATACCTTAATAGTTTTAAACATACGAGCAGTCCATGCAAAAATATTAATTTAATTTTAGCAGACTGATAAGGTATTGTATTGTCTAAGGAAACAGATTAAGATCGGAAGCGTTAGATTTGTGCGATACGCGGCAACCCCGATGGAATCAACACAACTGAAATTACCACGTATAAGCGATTTGCAACTTCATTATACTCAGTTAGGTTGATTCTTCAAGCCCCTACCGCACAAATTTAAATGGATTTTTAAATATTTCTTAAAACTTGGAGTGAAATATATGTTTTATCGCGATGAACGTTATGATGAGATAATTATAA
>CAZFKV010000030.1:3248-10052 GCA_964519575.1 uncultured Candidatus Saccharibacteria bacterium
GATTTACGAGACAAAGAGTATGTATATACATCTAAACCCCTGGTGAGATAGCCAAGATAAATAAAAAAGGCAGCTTGCCGGAAAAACCAGCTTGCTGCCTTTAAACTTTATAGAAGTCATCTACAACTTGACTTCTAACTTAAACAAGAACAGGAGCCATCTTAACATGGACGCAAATAAAGTCAATACCTCTATAGACCTTCTAATCGAAAAATTTGAATTCCTTGGCGTTGAACACGAACAACATGCCTCATTCCAGCTCGACCGTTATGTAGTTCAGAATATAACCGATATGTGTGCTGGCTTTATATGGACATTCCTTCAAAGCCTACCGCCTAACTGGGAAGTTAATAAATACCATCTCATGCGCCATTTTGATATCGGAGAGCAAAAACTTAAGAAGCACATGGCATTTCTCAAGAAGTCTGACTTAATCGATTACCTTCTTATCAGGGATAAGTCAGGGACAATACAAGGAGTCAAAATCAAAGTTCTAAATGGTTCAAAATTCGTTTCAATCCGCGAGGTACCATTCGGCGCAAAACCATCCCTGAAGGCTATGCCCACCCCTGTCGCACAAAAGTTATCCACAAGAGAAAGTGAGGCGCAATCAGTGGTTGTATCCACTGGTATGAAAAACCACCCAGTGGATAAACCACCGGGTGGTAAATCTAGTACATACAGTATTAATACTAGTAACAGTACTAATACTAATAACACTACTACTACAGACCCTCTTCATATAACTAACCTAATTACCAATATCGATATTGGTAAAGGTAGTAGTAGTTCTTCTTGTGAAGGTAAACGTAAGATGATTGAGGAGGTTGACTTAAACCCATTACGTTCACTCTATTTTCCTACCCCTGCTCTTGAGGAATTACAGAGATTATATTCACCACGACCAGAAGTGTTGGAAGAATCAATTATTCATCTAACATTCGATGTTGATGTAAACAAGAAAGCTGATCACATTGACTTGGACATTGTAAATTTCTTTATGAAGATAATGCGTAAGGGCAATGGCTATGGTGCGCCTAGGGGGTATAAGAAACGAGGCATGTCTAAAGAAACTAGTAAGAAGCCAAAACCAGAAGATGAGATATTGAAGAGGAAGATTCAGAAACTCGAGGCATTTACATCTAAATATCGTAAACAATGGCAAGACACACAGCTTACGGATGACCTTAAGCATGAGATTTGGAATAAACCTGACAATGTTGTTAAAATACAGAATCAACCTCATGTGGGCATGGAAGGCTTTAAGACAGCATTGTGTAGGACTTACTTCAACAATGAAATCTTACCAGAATTAATTGCCCAACAAGATGACGGGGATTTACTCGATGCATGGCTGATGAAATGTAAATCAAATATATCAACTTAAATGACTAATAATTATTATTTATAACAAAGAGACAATGTACAATGCATGTTAAATCAAGATTACTCAAAAAAGCTACTGAGATGGAAAATGAAATAATAAAACCTGGAGTTTCAACCGGCTATCGTGATTTAGATTATCACACACATGGTTTAAACCCTGGTGAGTTGATAGTAATTGGCGGACGGCCAACCATGGGTAAGACATCATTTGCAGTTAATATTGCTGAACATGCTGCTATGCAGGCTCTAGACAAGGCCGTTTTGTTCTTCAGCATGGAAATGCCCAAGGACTCAATCTCATTGCGATTAACGGCTTCTCTTGGGCGTATAGACTTAAGCAAGATACGTAGAGGCAAGCTTGAAGAGGATGAATGGGCAAGATTTGGATCTTCAGTTTCTATGCTGAGCGAGTGTAAACTATCAATTATTGATGATGCGCGTCAATCAACTGACACAATTGAGTCGGTGATTGCCAAGCAGATTGAAGAATGCCCTGTGAGTTTGATTGTGATTGATTATTTGCAATTGATAACAGGAGATTCTAAATTTGAAACTCGGAATGAAGAGTTATCTAAGATTCTTAGGAGTCTTAAATGCATAGCGCGAGAATATGAGGTGCCTGTAGTGGTATTATCCCAACTCAATCGTGAGCTTGAGAAGAGACCTAACAAACGCCCTGTTATGTCAGACTTACGAGATTCAGGAGTCATTGAAGAAATTGCAGATTTGATATTGTTTGTTTATCGTGATGAGGTTTATTACCAAGACTCACCGGACAGAGGCATTGCTGAGATTATTATCGCAAAACAACGAAATGGTACAACAGGAACACTACAACTTAGATTTGAGGGTAGATATTGCAGGTTTGACAATCCAGCCCCAGACTACTACCAAGGTTAACTAACCCTGACATTAAACAAGGACGTTTAATCATGAAAGCAATCTTCAAAGAACCCCTAAAGTCCATGCTCAAAGACCCTGAGAAAGTTAAAGAACTAGAGAAGTTTCTCGAGAAAGGAATTCCCGTAGAAGTTGAATGGAACGGAGTCAAGTATGTCGTACAGAAAGTATACCGCGACAAGTAAACAGCCAAAGGTCATCAATGAGTTCTTCAAATATGCCCTAAATCGTGGATTAGAGCTTAATAGAGACGATAAAAAGTGGTTGGAGGGTCTATGTAGCGGGTTACCTGATGACAGGGTTAGAGAGGCTCTAAGGGGCTATATTCGAATGTGGCTTGAACATGGTAAAACAGACATTGAAGGTCAACTAAATCAGAATAAAGGACGGTTTGAGGCGAATACGTTCATCAGAAAATTGTTGAGCTAGTCAGTGTGCAAGCCGACTAGCCCAACGGATATTGCCAATTAAAGCAAAAAAGGACATACATGAAAATGTGCCAGCTGGATGATTAACCACGTTGCTTGGAGCTAAAATGAATAAACGGAACTGGCACATACGGATGATAATTTTTAGTTGAGCACTTGTCAAACTGTTTTTGGGCTATACTCTAGTTAATGCAATAATTCCATTGCAGAAACTTAGTTGTGACTTTTGAATGGACTACCTTATTGTCGCCATAACCCTACTATGGCGACTTTTTTAATCTTCGCTAAACCTTCTCAGATTTCGTATTGCTATATGAGGCAAGTGATCTTGAAAGAATTCGCACAAAGCAAATACGGTTGCAATAGAAATATTGCGTGTAGACTTTTTGTCTGATTTGAGACCTTTCTCCAAGTCCTGAACAAATTTCTCGATTTGGTCAAGATGGTGTAATGCTGATTCAAGAGCCTTTGTTTCAAATTCACTCATCTAAAATTTCCCTCATAAAGTCTTCAAAGAATAATTCATTTGAGTCTGGAGTGCATGTGCATTCACCTGGACATTCACACCAATCAAGATGTTCATCCCCATGTAGTGCGTCATTGGGCTCAATTGTCATGTGTAAAGATTCTCTGTGATTAAAATTAATTCTCGATTATCAAGCAATGTTTGAAATTGCAAGTCACCTACATAATGTAGCCACTCATCCTTAGTGTCTTTAATAACTCCACGATACAAATAATATTCCATGTTTGAAGTCCCTTTCGTTGTGATTTATCAAGTTAAGTGAAAGTAGCTCATGAGCTTAGGAATAATTATGCCAGCAATCATGAGTCCATAAAACCAATTAAATTTAGTATCAATTTTCTGGTCGATACGTTTAGTTTCTTGGTAAATTTGCTGAATTTCACGGTATAAATTCGTGGTTTGCCACTCTTGAATACCTATCTTGATTTCATGCTTTATGTACTCTTCATTAGTCATAATGTTCTCCTAGTTATCATCACCTGCCATCCCAATCAAATCCTGTCAGTTCTTTGAAATATTCTTTAGATTCTTTAGCCCATTTTTTGTCCATGTAGTCGCCAAGAGTGCAAACTGAGAGGCAAGCTAATTGGCTTTCATTTATAATTCCTTTTCTTAGCTCTCTCAATATTGATTCTATATCGTTTAATTGTCTTAAGGCTTCGCTTATTGCGCTTCTTTTTTGTTCATCTGTTACCTTGGTCATGTTACTCCCCCTTTGCTATGGCTTATTCATGGTAGCTATAGTTCATTTTAGCGCAGCTTCACACACATGCTTGAATGTAACGCCATTCTCGCAAGGGTGAATCGTAGCATATTTAACTAAAGCTGGTTTCTTTAAAATGCCTTTCGATAAATCCAAATATGATGGTGGTGCTAATTCACTAATATCATCATTCGGAAAGTCGAAATCGAAAATCGAAGCTAACTCTTCTAAGGGCTTAGACATTGTTAAGGTACCTCTTATTGTGTTTAAATTAATTCAAAGTAATGTAAAACCATTGGAATCACAATAGAACCAATGATTAAGCCGTATAATCCCGTTATCTTGTTATCGAGTTTATGCAATTCGCGCTCAAGAGTGCTAAATTTATATGAGTGTACTCTTAAGTTAACTTCATGCTCGATGTATTGTTCGTTTGTCATAAATAATCTCGTGCAAGTTGTATGTTATGTTTAAAATTCACGTTTTTATCGACATATTGAGGCGTACATTACGCAGCCTCTTCATTTTGTTGTTGTAGTTCACAAATCACGTATTCACCGCGCCATTCTTCGTAATCCATCTCTTCTTGGTAGAAGAATTCACAGAGAAATTCTTCAGCGTCATCAAATGATTCGAATGTGAAGCCAGCGAAACATTTATTGCCAGCCCAGTCTAGAATGATATAGTTCATGATGGTTATTCCTGTTTAATTATGTTGTTTCTGTTTGATGTAGTCATCATAACACAATGGTATTTATTGTCAAACACTTTTGCGTAATAATTGTAATTATTATTCAAATTATACTCTGAATACTTGCTGTTCAAAAAACATACACTATTATATACGTCACTCCCCTACTAGTTTCTTTGCGCTTATCAACAGACTTTTACACAAAAGCCGTGTATAATTATCTTAGTCTTTGATTAGATAGGGAAATTACTACATGGTGCCTGGTTACCAAAAATGCATGCGCTGCAAAGGATTAAAAAACATATTCCAGGTTGGAAACTGCTATAGTTTAATCAATACAGGGGGGAAGCCTGTGAAATGTCCAATGTGCCTTGGTGAAGGTAAAATCAAAACTCTGCAAGAATTTTTAGCAGCTTCTGACGCTACATTCGATGAGGTTATCGAAGCGCAAAAAGTTGCTAACGAAGCCATCACAAAAGTCATTGATACCAAAACGGAATTAAAGGGAAAGATGAATCATGACAACAACGAAAAGCAAGAAGCTGTCACCGAGCAAAAAACCAAAAAAGAAATCTACTCCAGCAGCAGCAAAGCCAAAGGTAGTAAAGGCAAAAAGTAAACTCGGCCGTCCTGGTATGTATAACGAAGAATTGGCGCAAGAAATTTGTAATGCTATTGCTACGCACGCACAAAGTGTTCAGTCGTTATGTAACGAAAATCCGCATTGGCCTGATAGAGATACAATATTTGCTTGGATAGTTAGATACCCTGACTTCAATAGCCTTTATGCGCGCGCGAAACGTTCGCAAGCTGAGGTTATGGTTGATGAATTACTTGATGTGGCTGATGATAAATCTGGTGATATGATTGTGAGTCCTAATGGCAAGATAACGATAGATAGCGAGTATATTAATCGCTCAAGATTAAGAATTGACACACGCAAATGGATTGCCTGCAAGCTAATACCGAAAGTGTATGGAGACCGCGGAATTATTGACGAAGTCAAAGACAACCAAGATGAATTGCGTAACGAACTATTATCACTACGTGAAGAGTTAGCACTTAAGAACAAAAAGGACTACTAGGTTTAGATGTATGGATTTCTGGCCACATAATTGCATAATAACTCCTTATACAAGATATGAACAAAAGGCAGTATTAAGAGTAAGAGAACCACGACAAACCGTTATGGTTCACCCATTTGAAGGTAAGTTTAATGTTGATACTTGTAAATGGGATTCTGATTCTATACCATCTTTAAACGCTGGCGTGTCTTATGATGATTTGATTAGGGGCTTCTCCCCTCAAAATACTTACCCCTCTATTCCAAATGATGATTTGTGTTTTGATGAACACCTTGGATTGATAAGCATTAGTAAATGCTACAAACCAAGAGACACATTAGCTGAGCAAGAAGCAGAAGAGCTGAGAATGAAGCAACGAAACCATGCGATGTACTTGGCGCGAGAGAAAGAGAGATTAGAGTGGCTCAAGATAGAAGAACAACTAAAAAGACAGCGCTGGGCTGTAAAAACTACCACACCAGTTTACAAACCAAATCAAAATGATCCTGGAATAGAAAAGCGATTAGAAGAGGCAGCATTAAAAAAGAGACAAGGCCAAGGCTGGTAATATAAATAAAAGGTGTAACAATGAAACTAGATGACAGATGGGTAGCTTTAGATGAAGAATCAGCAATAACCTCAAAGAATCAGATTAATAGAAGCGGACTACGTGGTCAAGTGCTTGGCTGGTTTTGGCCATGGCATAAAGTCCCTGATGAGTTCCCTATTGAACGTGATAATGTCTTGATTGTAACCAAGGGTTATAACATTCGCATTGCTGATTATATTCCTGATGAGGGTTTCTTCACTCATGATGGTGCCAAATATCAGCACGTTCGCTTCTGGTCAAATCTTCCTGAAATAACTCCATAACACTACTTTAAGGATTTTATATGCAACCAGATTATAAGCTGTATGGTTTGATGTTCACTGTCATTTTTGCTGCAACTATAACTGTAGCTATTGTTTGTGCTAAGTATATTCAAACACTTAGCATAAAAACTTCCAATGAACGCAAAGAAATAACAGAAGAGCTTGTGCGTATCGAAGAAATGTTGCAAGATATCACACCGGATTAATATGGAGTTAAACATGAGTGATATCAA
>CAZFKV010000031.1:0-9963 GCA_964519575.1 uncultured Candidatus Saccharibacteria bacterium
GTGGTCCTTAGTAGTGATTTCTTCTGATCCTGATCAAGATTACCTGATTCAACATTCTGATAGTCATTAACCAAATCCCACAAACGAGACAAGAAACGGAATGTTCCCGGTACGCCCTGTGGATTCCAACGAGTCCAAATTTCCAGCGGTGAGGCAAACATCAGATAGGTTCTGAGCGCATCGGCACCATAGCCACTATCGATTATTTCTAACGGATCAACACCATTGCCTTTAGATTTTGAGAAGCCTGTGCCATCACTGGCTGTCACCTTGCCGTTAAACAAAAACTGTTTGAACGGTTCAGGATTGTCAACTAGACCTTGCTTATTAAAAAATCGGGTGATGAAACGGGCATAAAGTAAGTGGGCTGTCGCATGGTCAGCCCCGTTATAGAAATCGATTGGCATCCATTTTTTTGTGCGATCAGGATTAAATGCAGTTTGCTGATTGTGTGGGTCAAAGTAGCGGAACATGTACCAGCTTGAGCAAATGTAGGTATCGAGCGTGTCAGTCTCTCGTTCAGCCTTACCGCCACAATCCGGGCATTCAACTTCCATCCAGTCATTTGCACGAGCCAGAGCACTGCGTCCATCACCACTTGGTTGAAAGTCATCAAGCTCTGGTAGCACTACCGGTAATTCCTCGTCCGGCACTAATACGATGCCACACTTTTCACAGTTGATGATTGGAATTGGTGCCCCCCAGTACCGTTGACGACTGACGCTCCAATCACGCATTTTATAATTAACTTTAGATTCACCCACACCATCGCTGACAATTTTTTCAAGAATCTTTGCACGGCCTTCTTTAAAATTCAGACCGTTAAATTCATCTGAATTTGCTAGTGTAAACTTTTCTGGAGACTTTTTAATTTCTTCGTATTCTACGAATTCCGGCTGTTCTGTGGTGTAGATAATTTCTAGATTATATTTCTGGGCAAATTCATAATCCCTCTCATCTTCGCCGGGGACACCCATAACAGCACCTGTCCCGTAGCCAACAAGTACATAGTCCGCCACCCAAATGGGGATTTCCTTGCCGTTAAGAGGATTTATCGCGAATGAACCTGTGAAGACACCTGTCTTCTCTTTGGTTGCTTGACGTTCAACTTCGGACTTTCGCTCTGCGCCAATAACATATTCCTCAACGACAGCCTTTTGATCACTTGTTGTGAGGATTTCTACCAGCTCATGCTCAGGTGCCAATACCATAAACGTTGTACCGTACATAGTGTCGTGCGCTACAGTAAAAACTGTAATAGCTGCGTCGGAATCTTTAATTTTGTACGTTACTTCAGCACCTACACTGCGGCCTATCCAGTTTTTCTGAGCAAGCTTAACGCTTTCAGTCCAATCAAGCGCATCAATTGCATCTAGCAACTCATCCGCATACTCAGTAATCTTGAAAAACCACTGCTTAACTTCCTTTTTTTCAACCAACGAATCATCAGTGCCATCGTGTCGCCAACATTTCCCATCTATAACCTGCTCATTAGCGAGAACTGTCTGGCACTTGGTACACCACCACTGATTACGCGAGTCTTGGTAGGCCAAATCATGCTTGTACATCTGAGAAAACAACCACTGCGACCATTTGTAATACTCGGGCAGGTGAGTTGCAATCTCCTTTTCCCAGTCGTTGCTCCAGCCCATAGCCTTGTACTGCTTGTGATAGCTGGGGATGATGGTCGCCATGCTTTCTTGCGGTGAAACTCCGGCTTTGATCGCATAGTTTTCGGCTGGCAGACCGAAGCTATCCCAACCGACAGGATGATAACTCTCAAAGCCCTGTTGACGCTTGAAGCGTGCCTTGACATCAGAAATGGTGTAATTCATGGCATGACCGATATGAATTCCAGCACCACTTGGGTAATTAAACATACTCATAGCGACGTACTTGGGTTTTTTGGAGTCTAGATCGGTGTTATAGGTACCTGATTCATCCCATAATTTTTGCCATTTCGGCTCTAGCTTCTTTGGTTCGTATCGCATTCTACTAGACTAACAGATGTAACTACTGGTCACAAATACTGAAATTGAGCATGTTAATCATTCTGTTTGATGGAAAGGTCAACGAATTGATCAACACTTATGGCATCTGTAGGTTCTCTTCTTAATTGGACTAAATCGTAAGAAAAGTCATATTTAGCATTTACATCTTCACCATCTCTGTCAGTCGTTACCTTCACTCTCTTAAGCTGTTTTGTTTTTCGATCGACTTGAACTGTTAAATTTAGAGACTTCTTATCACCAAACAGATCAACAATTGCAGTGGCATCCATGGGCTGAGCCGAGCGAGCGGTTGCGTCAATAATATTTGTCACCTCTTGCTTCGTTAATTCCACTTGATATTCAAGTTTTCCTTGGTCGGCCCTAACAAACACAGCATCTTTGAATGCTTTGCGGATTGATTTATTGATGAGCGCCGATAGGTCATCCTCAAAATTGCCAAATGGCAGTAGCGGTGTATGAGCGTCTTCTCCTACCAAAATCTCAACTGGATAGCCTATGTCATTTAGTAAAGATGCATCATTATTACCGCCCAACTTGACCCATTTAGTTCTATCCCCTAACGGAAGTTCGACGTAGTACGAATCGGAAGTACTTAACAGACTAATTCGCTCAAAATCATATCCTGACTCTGAGTAATCCAAGACTGATTCTATCTGTTGCTGTTTCCCTTGTCGAGCAATGAATGATGTCTTAACGGTGATATCGGTATCGGACTGATGAGCAACAACTTTGACCATACCTTGGTTGACCTTGGTTAATTTACCTATTGCCGTTACTAATTCCGAACCGTATTCTCGATCTGATCTTTGGTACAGAACAACACCAATCACTATCGTTAACAGTACTAAAATGCCAAATACGACCATAGACACAAATCGATTGCCACCGAGAACTTCTTGGGAACTTTGGCTTTCACCTACTTGATTGAGAAAATTTGATTTTGGATGATCTTTAGAATGATTCTTGGACAGACTTTTACCGTCTGGTAATTTCGATTTATTGTTCGTCATAGATAGAGCATATTCTAGCATAAGCGTATAAACAAGAATATGCGTTTAGAGGCTACAACCATCCACTACTGTGACTTTGGTATTATCCTTTTCATCGTATCTGAGGAGTTTCCACTTCGTAAAGTGAACATCCGAGTTTCTGGTAAATATTTCGGTAGCCTCTTTCTTGCTGTAACTGTCCAATGTCTTTCCGAGAATCAGGGTCATGTGTGGACGATAGATTTCGGCAACCGCTTTAGGAATCGTACAGGATTCTGATTGAAGTGCTTTGATTAGGCTTTTACGAAACTCAATTAATTCTGGCGCAACCTTGTATTCTAAAACTGTTGTGGTTCCATATTTTTCTGATGGATGATCGGCCACTTTTTCAAAGCTAATCTTCAGTGGAGCTTGGAAATTGAGCTTTGGTCGCATAAATCTCAACAAATCTTCATCGCTCATAGCCTTTGGAATTGATACCACTCTAATCAATGTTACATGAGGCGGATCGTCACGAAATGGCGTTTTCGGAAGATTATTACGAAAACCTTCGACAACTCCTGCCGTCACATCATCAACACATAATATTATTGAGAAATCTGTTGCTGGCTTCATACCTACACTCCTTACTGATTTGCTTAAGTGGCCTTTCGACTCTCGATCACTCAGGGCCATTCGACAGCAACTTGGTTCACCATGAGCTTGTCGAATGGTGGAGATACAGGGACTCATTTTCTTACTTCGCTCGCTCGATCACTAGTCTCGCTCGGCCAAGCATAGATTTCTTCATTCGCCACAGGCGAATTCAGTCCTCGCGGGTTCGAATCTCTCGTTTCTATAATTACTGTCATTTCGCCTTATGGCGAAGTGTCAGTAATGGTGGAGATACAGGGACTCGAACCCTGGACCTCTTCCATGCCATGGAAGCGCTCTAGCCAACTGAGCTACATCCCCGTGATTGAATATAATATGCTATAAAATGAACAATCTCCACCCTGTTCGTGTGAGCCCACCCGCGCACGTCACCCACCGTGCCTTCAAAAAAGAAAGTGGCGTCCGCGTTTCACACGAGCACCACATAAGTCATAAGCATTTTAACAATAGACCAATTAATTATCAATCAGCTCAACTAGTTTGTTTTCATTTATGACTTGGGTGCCGAGTTTTTTCGCTTTTTCGGCTTTGCTATTGCCAGCGTTTGTTCCCATCACGAGATATGTCGTTCCTTTGCCCACGCTAGACTGAAATGTGCCTCCAAGCGCTCTGATCTTTTCGGCTGCTTCATCTCGACTCATAGATTCCAGAGTCCCAGTGATTACGAAGCTTTTCCCCGTTAATGGTCCCTCTACGGCCAACATATCCTGCGGTCTGACTCCTAGCTTTTCAAATTTCGCTAGTAGGCTCTGATTCGCTTCATCAGCAAACCATTCGAGAATACTGTGTTCAACTACCTCACCAATGCCATCTATTTCTTGTAATTCTGCCGCATTGTCTAGAGCCTGACCTTGGAAATGGGAGAAAGTCTTGTAGTATTTGGCGACATCAATGGCCGTCTGGGCACCGACATGTCTGATTCCTAGGCCATAGATAAATCGTGATAAGGTTGGTTTTTTCTTAACAGCAATCGCTTTGATTAGATTTTCGGCGGAAAGCTCGGCAAAACGATCAAGTCTGAGAAGTTGATCCTTAGTCAGAGCGAATATGTCAGCTAGATCATGAACTAGCTTCTGATCAATTAGCAGAGCGACATTCTTCTCACCCAATCCATCAATATCAAGAGCACCTTTGCTGGCAAAATGCTCGAGACTCCGTTTTAAGATCTCTGGATTATCACGGCCAACCGCCCGCCAAACAGCTTCACCCTCGGGACGAACAAATTCCATGGGATGAGATTTGAGAGCTTTTTCAAAATCAAACTTCTTCTCTGTACCCTCGCGCAGTTCCTTTAATACTCGAATTACCTGAGGGATGATGTCGCCGGCCTTGTGAATGATGACTGTATCACCAATCCTGATGTCTTTGCGATCAATCTCATCAGCATTATGAAGGCTGGCATTTTGCACTGTACTACCAGCCACATTGACAGGATCCAGGACAGCAACTGGAGTCGCAGCGCCGGTTCGCCCAATGCTGATGATTATATCTTTGACCTTGGTAGTTGCCTCCTCTGCCGCATATTTGTAAGCAATTGCACCCCGGGGCGCTTTGCCTACAATACCAAGTTGTTCATAAAGCCTATTGTTATTCACTTTTATAACCAATCCATCAGTGTTAAATGGCAATTTTAGTCTTTTGTTTTCCCACTCATTAGCGAACATACTAATATCCCCCAAAGAATGCAGAATTTTGGCTTGCTTGTTAGCAATGAAGCCAAATTCTCTAAGTTTTGAATATTCTTCGGCGCGAGTCTTTATATTTTCGGCAATAAGCTGATAGGCATGGAATTGCAACGGTCTGGTGGCAGTTAATTGTGCGTCGAGTTGACGAATAGTCCCCGCGGCAAGGTTCCTTGGATTCTTGAACTCATCTAAACCGGCGTCTCTACGGTCTTGATTTAACTTATCAAAATCTTCTTTGTACATAATTATTTCACCGCGGACTTCTACTTTTCCAGAAAATTGACCATGAAGTTTCAATGGAACTGATTGAATAGTACGAACATTGTGTGTTACGTCTTCCCCGACAAAGCCATCGCCTCTCGTTACTGCCCGAACGAGCACACCGTTTTCATATACCAGCGCACAGGCTAGGCCATCCATCTTTAAATCTGCAAAAAATTCTTGCTGGATATTCGGATTCAACTTCTTAATACGCTTATACCAAGCTTCGACTTCTTCTTGATTGAAAACATCGTTAATACTCAACATTCTTTGGCTATGTTCAACCTTTGTAAAACCTGGGATTGGTTCGCCTGCCACCCTTTGGGTAGGGCTCTCGGATGTGATTAGATCTGGAAACTCTTCTTCAATTAACGCGAGCTCATGCTTTAAGCTATCTGCTGCCGGCTCACTCATAATTGATTCGTTTAATACATGATAATGGTACCGGTACTTGTTGATCTGACTGACTAGTTTTTCAATCCGTTTTTTGGCTTCTGACCTATTCATCTGCCTGCCTCAAGTAATGATTTATAGAGTTTGTACAAGTATGTATGAACAATTGGTAGGGTGATGATAGGAAATATTACCGACAACTGTTGCAAAGCCTCGTCCCATTTCTGGGATACAAACCAATAGGCAAAGCCGGCAAATACTAATACTATTGTCGCCGAACCAATGATTACTTTTCTGATAATAAACCAACGCCTGCCATCAACTAGACTGCGACCAATGCTAATTGACTCAATCGGCTTCTTGTAGGGAATCGTCACAACGTACATTGACATCAATGTTGCAGTAGTCCAATACAGACTAAGCAATGACAAGAACAGCCAGACGATTCCGGGTACAGATCTTTCAAATGTGGAAACTACAGCCCCACTGAGAATTGTTGTCTGGAAAATGTAAAATCCTATGAATGCAGGTAAAAGTTGAAGAGTTAAGAAGAAAACAATCGCGCAATAAGGAATGAGTTGCACCATGCCCTCGTAATAGGCAAGTCTGATTGTAACTCTCTCACCAGCTTCTCTGTGTCTAATCATCCAAATAGCGGCAAGTGAAGCAATAATCCCAAATATAATACTGTATATGGAAGCTGTTGCCTTTGATGTATTTGTCCCGGCTAAGACGTACCAAATTATTCCATAACTCAAAACGAAGAAAAAAGTCCTCCACCGATACTTGTAAGTATCTTTTAATGTCTCCCACAACAAAACAAAACTGGATTTATAATTATCACTTTTAATTGCCGTTGTACCAGAGAGACTAAAGCTAGTATGTTTCAGTAGGCGCTCTGTGCTTTCAACTGATTTAGACTCGCGTTTACTGGGTGAAATTCGTTTTTTAAGATTATTTTTTTTAGCCATCTATCTACGCACTACGACCAATTTCTTGTAGCTTCTTAATGCGATCTTCAATTGGCGGATGAGTTGAGAATAGCCTGGAAAAGCTTAGTGACTCTCCTTCCTTGGCTCCCTCCATTGGATTATCAAAGAAGAGGTGCGACGTGGAACTGTGAGCATGTTGCATTGGTTTCGAATACTTAGCTATTTTTGCCAACGCTGATGCCAAACCATCAGGATACCGCGTAAGTAGGGATCCTGAGGCATCAGCTAGATATTCACGTCTTCTTGATATCGCTAATTGAATTAGAGCTGCAACAATTGGCGCTAATACTAAAGCTACAATGCCTAAGATTGCCATTATCCCTCCGCCACCCTCGTTATCTCTCCTGCCTCCAAACCACATCATCCGTAGGAAAATATCACTCAATAAGCCGATTACCACCACCAAAACCATTACCGTACTCATTACTCTAATATCGTAATTCTGGACGTGACTCAGTTCATGTGCGGCCACTCCCTCAAGCTCCTCATTTTCGAGTACCTGCAGTAATCCTGTCGTAAATGCGACATGACTGTGCTCGGGGTCTCTACCTGTTGCAAAAGCATTTGGGGCTGGATCTTCAATCACATAGACCATAGGCATTGGCATGCCAGCTGTAATTGCTAGGTTTTCAATAATTCGGTACAGTTCAGGATTATCCTTCTGTGTGATAGGCTTAGCGCCACTCAAAGACAAGGCGACTTTTGCAGAGCTGAAATACCCGATAATCGCGTAGATAAATGCCCCTACAGTAACGCCAATTGTTATTGTCCAATCTCGGAAATATAGTCCAGCGACGTAAGCAACTCCGACACCGAATAGTATGAAGACGAATAACAATAACCATGTCTTGCGCTTGTTGGCAGCAATCTGATTATACATTCTTTAAGAACTCCCTAATTCAATTACGCTTTTTGAATACTAGACTTTGACTTCGACTGGTTCATTGACTGCATCAAGATTATCGACTTCGAAGAATTCTTTCTCTGTAAATCCAAGGTTTTTAGCAAAAATATTGGTAGGAAAAACCTTAATCTTGATGTTCAAATCCCGAACACTTCCGTTGTAAAAGCGGCGAGCAGCTTGGATTTTATTCTCGGTATCACTCAACTCGTCCTGAAGTTTTGCATAATTCTGGTCTGCTTTGAGGTCAGGATATGCCTCTGCTACTGCAAAAATGCTTTTCAATGCAGATTCAAATTGATTTTCAGCTTTAGCAGTGTCCTTGACGCTTGATGCTTCGGTAGTCTGGATAGCATCTGCACGGGCTTTTGTAACTTTTTCAAATACTTCTTTTTCGTGAGAAGCGTAGCCTTTTACTGTATTAACGAGATTAGGAATTAAATCGTATCGTCGCTTTAGCTGTACAGTAATATCACTCCACGCCTCTTCAACGCGAACATTGGATTTTACCAGACTGTTGTAAGTTGCCCATAGCCAGAGCCCCAAAACAGCTGCTGCAACTGCAATTATAATGATTGGAAGCATATTATTTGTTCTCCTTAATTTAGTACTGACATTATATCAGTAGTCGCAATACATTGTAATCAGAATTTAACGCTTGCTGGCTTGCAGGAATTTGCGAACATCACCAGCGAATGTATCAAGTAAGTGGCATAGCGCGCCAGCTAAAGTGTCAACACGTTTTGTATTTTTTCCTTCTACCGCACAGACAAGTTAGGCTATAGTACTGCTACGTAAAAACAATTAGACTAGGCTTATGACAGCACAAGCATATGGAGCGGCAGGACTTTTTATTGTGGGAATTGCCTTACAAATCCTATTAACCACAAAAGCAAAATTTTCAAAGAAGGATATGTTGAAGATTGGCATTGGCATAATTTCTGGTATCGCTTACTATTTGATGACCGTTTCTGCCAGCTTTGCTATCGCTCAGCCTGCCCCGACAGAGATTATTCCATCAATATTAATCGGTTCATTCGTGATTTCTGTGTTACTCCTACCGAAGCTACTGCCAACAATCAATGAAGTTGCCTTCGTCGTTTGGACAGCATGCGCGTGGTCGCTCTTCTTTTTTGATGATGACTTTTACACAATAACATTTGGTTTTGTGCTTTTTGCTGCACTTAGTATTGCTAGCCTTATTGTAGTGATTGCAAATATTCATTTGCACCGATATGTGCAATTTTTACTTTATGGCTGGTTCATCTTTGTTGCAATTTCCACTGGAATCAGTCTTGGATTAATATCTGAAGCGAGTAATGGATATCAAATAACTGTATTTAATGATGCTTTCAGTAGTCTAGACCACCTAAATACAACGACACATATTCTTTCAGGAATGGTTTTCTTTTATTTCAGTACCTACATATGGTTTTTTATTGTTAGTTTTTTTGCTCTAACTCTTAGTCAACACTTAGATACATCACGCCTATTCCAAGGCAAGTCGTTATCGATAATGGTGGATGAAAAATATTCAGATCATCAATCCCATCCGATTCGCCTACTGCTTATTTTTATAGCAACGTGTGCCTTGCTTTACGTTAACTCGCTATCCAATTTTATAGATAGCGTGACCTTAATAGCGCTACTTATTGGACTCACGCCCCTAAGTAGTCTCTTCTTCCCTGATAAGGTACAGATAACCAAGTCTAAACCCCCCAATAAATATAAGTTTTCTGTTTAAAAAGTCGGGCTATCTTGGTGAAGCTATAGTAATCATAAACAATAAATGGTACTATCTAGCGTACCGAATTTGGGCGCTTAGCTCAGTTGGCTAGAGCATCTCGTTTACACCGAGAGGGTCGGGGGTTCGAGTCCCTCAGCGCCCACCAAATTATGAATGACCCTTGTGGTCATTTTTAATTTGGTGAATGTTGGTCACGATCCACCGACGCCAAGGGTCGGGGGTGAAACGTGCCGGTGGCACGTTGCAAGGAAACTTTCCCGATGAAAACTCGTTTTCAATCGAGAAATTTCGGGCCTGCGGAACGTAGGCGAGTCCCTCAGCGCCCACCA
>CAZFKV010000032.1:0-9915 GCA_964519575.1 uncultured Candidatus Saccharibacteria bacterium
ATCATAAAGAAGTGTGTCCTGTTCGTGGCTTTTACGATACTTTTGCCACCAAAAGTGTCAAGAATTTGTTACTTTGGAAAAGAAAGGGTTGGTTTGCGCCACTTTGGAGCAAAAGTGGCATTGGACTGGTTGTCGGAAAGAACAACACTCTTGCCGGTAGGCAGGTTTGGAAAAGTAAGAGCCAATACTTGGATAAATATATTATTCTTCGGATTTCGGTTTGGTAGGTTGAATCACCATTCCTGGTGTCTGTGGTTTCGGAAGTTCGTCCGATTCAGTTGGTTCAGTATGACTTTCTGGCAATCCTACATCTGTTTGATCGTCATCATCAGTTACTGGGTTATCTGCGACTGGCTCATCAGAAACCCCTGAAGGCACAGGAAGTGTTGTATCAGTTGTGGCTGAATCTTGAGAATCATCTGTTGCAACAGTAGGCACCTGAGCGTCATCGGATGGTGCCGAGGTTTGATTATCAGCTACTGGAAGATCAATTGGTGAATCGTCAGTTGGAGTGTCGGGAATTGGTTGTTCTGGAACAGTGGCAGGCTCAGGCGTTACAACTGGAGCACTTGTTGTGTCCTCCGAGTTCGAAATTGGCAGATCGGGTACATTAATCGGCGCAACTGCAGTAATAGGAGCTTCGGGGCTAACGGGTTGAGTCTTTTGAGTAAGCAATTCCTTTACTGTCTCGACAACATCTTCCAAAGTGACCTGAGATTTAACAAGATATTTATTTGCACCTAGCTTTTCGCCACGTTCTCGGTCGCTTTGTTGCGAAAGAGCGGTCATCATGACAATTTTGGCTTCTTTGGTTTCTGGAGTACTTCGTAATATATCGAGAACGTCCAAGCCACTTATTTTTGGCATCATAACGTCCAACATAATCAAATCAGGTTTTTCCTTCATTGCTGCAGCCAAAGCACTCTCACCATCGACTGCAGTTGCAATTTCATAACCCTCAGCTTCTAATCGAGCTGCGTAGATTTCTCGTAAATTATTATCGTCTTCAACAAGAAGTATCTTTGCCATAGTTAGCACTAGTGTAATAGATTGTATTAGTTTTGGCTAGATTTAAGTTTACTTTTCTACATTGGCATCTGGATTTAGCTGTTCAGCCGATGACTGCTGGCTCGTTATTGGGGTAGTTGCTGGTTGTTCGGCCTGGGGAAAAGTTACCGGGATTGCTACAGATGTGGATGGAGGAAGTTCGGCAGATTTTTCAGCTACTGGGGATATTGGTGCTGGGGTTGCCGCAGTTGCAGTAAATTCAACCGGAACAGGAGTTGGTGGGGCTTGTGGTTTTGTTTCGATTGGAGGGCTAGCTTGTGGCGGAGTCACTTGTGGAGTTGGTGCAACTTCAATCGGAGTAGGACTGCCGACTGCTGGTTCAGGTGCTTGTCTCAGTTCATTAGTCACAGGTAAAGCTTCGGGAGTTGAAGCTAGATTGTTCTTAAGTGCATCTACCTCCGGTTGGCCGACTATAGCTCCGGGACTTAGTGGCTGGGCACTGGGTTGTGAGTCGCCTTTCTTTTGGGCTATCAGACGTTCAGCTCTATCTTGATCTAATCTTGGAATAGAAATGTAGAAAGTAGTACCACTACCAATCTGGCTTTCTGCCCAGATTCTGCCCTTGTACATTTCGATTATTTGCTTACAAATAAATAGACCTAATCCCGTACCACTTACTGTTCTAGTAGCCGAATTATCAATTCGATAAAATTTCTGGAATAAGTGCTCAATATCTTCTGTCTCAATCCCATAGCCCGTGTCAGTTACGCTTACGATTGCCGACTCTAGATCACCATGCAAATCAATTGTAATACCACCTTTGGAGGTAAATTTAATTGCATTATCAACTAGGTTAACAATTACCTCACGAATTCGCTCTGGGTCGGCATAAACGTAGTAAATCGGACTCATATTTGCCTTTTCTTGACCTCCATGCGTGACTGTAACTGTTAAGCCTTTCTTTTCGGTAATAAACTTGACATCTTCAGCGATGCTTTCTAGGAAGGCGCCAACTTCGATAGGTTCGGGATGATTTTCGAGTCTTCCATCCTCACTCTTGGAGGCAGTAAGTAGGTCACGGAATAGATCTCCTAGGTGCTGAGTACTCTCATGTGCCTTAAGCAGATAGCCATGAGCTTTCTCGTCTACGGTGCTAACTTTCTGATTTAGGGCTAAGGCAATGTAGCCTTCGATTGCTGCTACTGGTGTCCGCATTTCATGGCTTGCTGTACTAATAAAATCAGCTCTCTGACGCTCTTGTTTCCTCTGTTCACTAACGTCACGCATGATAGCAATAATTGCTGTTAAATTTCCCCCGCTGTCCTTTACCGGTGAAGCGGACATACTTAGTTCGGTAATATCTCCGTTTTTTGCTTGTAAAATCAGATCATCACTCAACTTAGCTTCGGGCTTAGTAGCTACTAATCGAAGTATATTATCGGTTTCAGGTATCAAATCACCCTTAGAATCGACGAATTTTAAAACCAAATTGTAATCCAACCCAATTGCATCTGTTGCCTCCCAGCCAGATAGCTTACAGGCTGCGGGGTTAAACAACTCAATCACACCTTTTTGGTTGACTACCACTACTCCATCTCCAATAGAATTGATAAGTATCTGTGATTGGTTTTGCTTTTGCTTCAACTCTTGAGATAGGTCGAGAATTGGTGACTTAGCTGAGCCGCTATTGGCATAGCTACGACGCCACCAAGCATATCCAATAACTAGACATAAGTAACTTGCCAAAAGTATTAGATAATTTCCAGTCGATATACTTTCAAATGACCTCAGTAAACCTGGGAATATAAGTACAAAATAAGTAGTAAAGATAAGGCCAGTTGTAAGTACAAAATATGTTCCGTAAGCTCCAGCGACGAGCCCAACCAGCATCAGCAATATGACGAAGGGAGAATCAAACTCACCACTGGCCGAAAGAACTACGATTAAGTTTGTGAAGAAAAGTCCTACTGATAATAAACTTGGTAATGCTGGGTCTCTCTTGCGGATCAGCAGGTTGAAGCCGATTAAGCCATACACAATCTGAATCAGGGCTAAACCTGCAGGAATGGAATAGAGTCCGAACTTTTGAAGAACGAGATCTTGTTGTTGCCAGCTGAAATACGAGAACGCGACAAGATACAGCGTGTTAAATCCCACCGCCATATAGTTGAAAAATCGATACCAATGCCCAGAAATGTGTTGCATACAAAATAAACCGCTAACGCTTCCTCTAGCCTATCTGTTTTATAGGTAGTAGTAAAGTGATACCATAACTAGGACTTTTGGTCCCTTCGTCTAGTGGTTAGGACATCAGGTTCTCATCCTGAAAACACGGGTTCGACTCCCGTAGGGATCACCATTTTATAAAGTACTGTTGGACAAACTCCAATTGTTTAAAGTGTTTCTCCAAACCAATTAACTACATGTCCCGCGAATTCCTCTTCCCAACTAGGCTCCGTAAGTGTGTGAGTAGCGCCCTCAATTACCGCTAATCGTGTGTTTTCTGCGTTGTTTGCTATATCTACATAACCCTGTGATACAGCGAGCGGGATAGTTGCGTCATTTCCCGAAGCCACTACCAGCAGGCTGCCATCAAATTGCTCTATTGAGCTGCCGGCGGGAGTCTTTCCGAGGTCACTTATCTCGTGGAATTGTCTCAGTTCATTAACTGTAGTATCAGCCATGCTAATCTGCATCATTTCCTTGGTGTAGGCTGCTGGTGCTCTGAGTAACAGGCTTTTTACATGGCGTTTCTTAACAGTCATTGCAGCCAATATGGCTCCCACGCTTGAACCAACCAATCCAATTCTGTTTGCATCAACTCCAGTTTGACGCACTAGAAAATCAAAGGCAGCGAGACTATCATTAACGGCTTCTTCAACTGTATTTTTGTAGAAATCTCCCTCACTCTCACCGTGAGCTCGCATGCTAATTGCTAACCCAGCGATTCCATTCTCAGCAAGTTTATTAATCAATGGTATATATTTGTCCATTGATCCCCTCATTCCATGGAAGATAATAACTCCTGGGCTTAGTACCCTAGTCTGATTAGGCATAGCTAGTGTTCCAGTTATTGTCAGACTATCAACAGTTTGAAATGATACATTTTGCATAAAGTTATTCAATCCGGATAACAATTCGGTCAATCTTCCGGTCCGTTTGGTTGCGAATCGCTGCCATTATCTGCGTATGGGCGTATCTGATTGTAGTCATGTTACTCGAGTCGCCAGTACTAATGATGAGAGCTGCACGATCACTAATAGATCGAGCACGAGCAATTCCCTCTCCAAACAATCGATCTAGTTCAATCTGAATCAGCTTTAGATCATCTCCAACTGAGGTGTCTAAATTCTCTGCTTTTTTCTGCAGTAAGTCGCCAAGTGCATCCATGAATTCATTATAACGATAAATCGAAAAACGTACTTTCATTTCCCAAATATCAATCTCTTCTTTCCAAGAAGCAAGTCATGTTACTTTTGATGGCAAAAGTAACCTAAAACCACTGGGCTAGGCGTTCAGTCTTTATGATCTCATTGTCATTAACACAATCGTCTGCGGAACTCTCCGCCAGCTGGCGTATCAAACAGTCCTCGACTGGTTAGATTGTGTGACTGACATTCGCTCATCAGGACTTCACTAAATGCCCAGACCCTTTATAAGAGAATAGAATGCCTCTGGAATTCTATAGTTTCTAATCAGTGCGCAGCACTGATGGCTGTTAACAAAGTAAGTTCTTATACTAGTAAAATAAACCCAGCAGAGCCAGAGGCGATGCTGTCCATGGCAGCCAAGGGTCTGGACCTTTGAGCAGTACCTGATGAATGAATGTTAAACAAACAATATTAGGCTGTGACTTGTTTGAGGAGACGTAGTTGACGAGTTGTTGAAGCCATTGTTTGGCTTAACAATGAAATCATAAAGTGCTGTGATTGGCCCAGGAGTTTGCCCTTCTTTGCGGTCAAAGTGGGAATACTTTGTTTCTTTGGAAAAGAAAGGATTCCATACACTTTACTGTCAAAGTGCTATTAGTTTTCTGCAGGACCAATGAGTTGCTTGGTAATCTCAACTAGCTTTTTAGGAGTTAATTCAGCTTTAATAAAGTAGCCGTCAGCTTTGGCTGCGAGGGCGGCACGAGACTGGTCGTCTTGGGCGTAGTTAGTCGTAATAATGATCTTCGTCTCTGGCAACCCTGTTCCGTCTTCACTACGAAGCTCCCTCAGCACCTCCATGCCGTTTTTCTCAGGAATCCATAGATCTAGTAGAATCAGATAAAATTTGCCTTCACGCGCTGTCTCTACGGCATTTGCGCCGGTGTCGATTTCAGTAACATCATAGCCCGCGTTCCGTAGAGCGCGTGTGTACATTTCACTTATAAAGTGATCATCTTCTATACACAATATTTTTTTAATATCACTCATCGTCTGTACATACTGTGATTTTTAATCCAGCCATGGCCCGTTTGTATTAATTCACTATCATTATCAGTATCTTTATCCTTGGATGCAAATGAATCCCATGTCGGCAGGCTAAAGCCAAAGATACTTCCCTTTCCTTCTGAGGAGTTAACCCATATTTTCCCACTATGAGCATCAACTATAGTTTTACTTAAGTACAATCCAATTCCAGTACCACCAAACTGTCTCTTACTGCGGTGAGACCTATAGAATTTGGTAAATAGATTGCCTACAACGCTAGCCGAAATGCCTATACCATCATCTTCAATAAGCGTCTCGACTGTGTTGTCCGTCTCGTTAAAGCGCGTGGTAATTGAAATTTTACCATTTGAATCAGTATATTTAATTGCATTGTCCACTAGGTTGTTAATTACTAAAGGAATGGTATTAATGTCGGCTGCGACGTGAGGCAAAGTCAGAGACAGCTTTAGTTCGAGTACACGATTGTGAGCTTCTGCTCTTGCTTTCAACATTTCCGCCGTTTCGCTTATTACGCTATTTAAATCAGTATCCTGATGCTTTACCGTAATCTCACCCGTTTCAACTTTCGATATATGCAAAATATTGCTGATAAATCCTGCTAATTGCTCTGCCGATACACTCATTTTCTGCATAAAAGCTCGTTGTTCGGTTGTCAATTTATCGGCCACTTCATCTTCAAAAACCTGTAGATAACCCCGAATTACAGTGATAGGTGCCCGTAGTTCATGAGCTGCAATAGCTATGAAATCTACTTTTCGATCTTCTGCTTGTTGTTCGGACGTTCGATCAGTAATCAGAAATATTGATTCGAGTCCGTTGCTATCAGATTTACTATACTGGGCGTTAACTTCAAGATATCTAATTGAGCCGTCGATATTAACAAGTTCAACATCCACCCAATGGCCTTCGGTGGTAGCTGCGTTTTCCTCTGCGTCTTTAAGCCAATCTTCGATAAAAGTCTGCCCTAGTAACTTGGCAGGCATAGCTTTCGTTATATTGACACCTAGATTCGAATCAGCATCAGCCCCCATAATAACCTGGGCGGCATGATTGTAGGTACTGATGGTACGGTCGGCGTTAAGAACGATAATACCAACTCCAATCTGATCGATAAGTGCTTCTAGATGATGACTAATCTTCTGGGCGGCCGATTTTCTAATGCTAGCTTTAGCTGCGAGTTCATCAAGCGATTTGTTCACGGCTTGAATTACACCCTCCGCTTTTGATATTTCAAGTGGCATTTCAGACGACTGGACTAATTCAAGTATTTTAAGTTGATACAGCTTATCTTGCATTTGCTCCAATGGAAACGCGAACCTACCAGCGGAGAAAGCGCTAATCGCAACAAGTGATATTGCACCTACTAGGATTGAAATAATTGCTGCACTGGCAATCGACATCATATTCAAACTTACTGTGAGGTAAAACGCGCCAATTGTTATAAACAAGGTTATAATCTGCAGAACTGCCAACATAAAAATGTATTGAATTCGTATTTTTCGCGCTTTTGGCTGTTTTACCACCCTGAATTACCTACCTTACTTATTGATATGTTACGGTTCTAGAATTAGGTACTGCACTTATCCAAGTTCTTCCTGGGATTAATTTAAGCTCGACTCCGGCACCGTCAGAAAACTTCAATTGATCGCTTCTTGAAGCTTTGGACCACGAACCTTTGGTTACGAGTCCATCTTGGAAAATCAGAACTTCTCCCCCTTGGGTTGTGCCATACACTGAATGGCCATCAGGCTGAACAGACCAATTTATCTTCATGACGACGACGCTGTCAGCGTACAATTGCTTGTTGGTTTCACGGTCTAGGTGAGGTTTGTTGGCTTGTGATCGTTTGTAGGTATTGGTTGGCTTGTCGTAGGCATAGCTAACCTTGAAAAGGGGCGACGAGTAATCAATAATCACGCTTGTGGCTGTTGGCGTCTCGGCAGGCTTAGGTTTGCGACGAGTGATGCTCACAAACTCGCTTTTTCCAAAGTTTTTCTTGGCTGAAGCTAAGTCCAATAAACTTGTTCTAGTGTATACATTGTGAGGTGCAAATCGATCTTTACTACGAAAGAAATAGGCACCATTAGAGAATTGATCTAGATCGCGAAATCCATCAACTGAGCGTGCTAAACGTAGAGCTTCTTCACTTCCTCCAACATGAGCAACAGAGGAATTGAAACCTCGAGCCCAATCTAAGTAATATGGTCGTAAAGAACGTACTGGACCAATTAAGTTAGGTTGATCTTCCTGGTAGAGTGCTAAAAACCGCGTGATACCTCCTTCGGCAATCGCCTCAAAAACAACCCCAGCATCGGCTAAACCTGATTGCGGACGCGCTTCTGGACTATTCTCGATCATCACCCCAGTAACTGGTCGGGCCGCTAAATCCTTTGACACGTCGATACCCGTTAAAGGTGATGGCTTCACTTTAATAACTGGTTCTGCTTTTTGTCCGCTACCTGCTGGATCTGTGCGAGACACTAATCCGTTTCTAATCACAAAAAGATACAGTCCACCAGCAATGCTTGCAATAACCAATAGAGTAAAACTTATAATGATTATTTTACGATGAAAAGAAAGCCAATTTCTAAATTTTTCAAGCATATTGACTCTAACTATATCACTGCTTATGTCTATAAAACAATTTGGTTACAGTAGTTTTTGTATTCTGTGGAGACTGGCTTCTTTACCCAGTGTCGACAATGTTTCGAAAAGACCTGGTGCAACTCCTCGTCCGGTAACGGTATACCTAATAAGCTTGAAAAACACACCAGTTTTAGTGTCTAATTCAGTGACAAGGCGACGTAATCGAATTTCAATATCTTCGGTTTTGAAGTCGCTGTCGGATAGGCTGTCTAACGCAACCGTCAAATAGTGTTTTATCGTCTCCTCGCCTAGTTTGGCAACTTGCTTGTCGGATTCCAGCACATCACCTAATGTCACATCAGGCTCTGTGAAAAATAATTCTACGTTGTCTTTTAATTCTGAGAAATTTTTCAGTTTCTCTTGAACGAGACTAAGCACATGCTTCTTGTGTTCAATGTCGGCATCGTCCGAAGCTTCTGGCCACCAGTCTTTCGGTGATATTGTGCGTTGATATAGGGTTTCTAGGTCCAAATTACGGATATGGTGTCCTGATATCCATTGTAATCGCTGATCATCAAATCGTGCACCAGATCGCTGTACTCGTGCTAGATCAAACTTCTTTATAAGTTCATTAATTGAGTACACTTCTTGTTCGCTACCATCGTTCCAGCCCATTAACGCCAGAAAGTTAGCAATTGTCTCTGGCATATAACCTTGATCTCGATAAGCAAGTACATCGGGAGCTCCATCTCGTTTCGATAGCTTCTTGTTGCCACTAGGTGCCATGATTGGAGGTAGCGTGGCGAAAACAGGTGGCTTCCAGCCAAATGCTTCATAAATAGACAGATATTTAGGTATTGAGGCAATGAATTCTTCACCTCGCAAAACATGGGTGATTTTCATCAGATAATCGTCGACTATGTGAGCAAAGTTATAGGTTGGGTATCCATCGCTTTTAATTAACACGATGTCGTCTATAGCTTCCTCACCGGCAGACAATTCGCCACGGACACTATCGTCCCAAGAATAACTCTTTATTTCCACAACCTTTAGTCTGAGCGGTTGGCTGCCATCCCAGATTGGTGGATTGTTTGGACGATGATCTCTATACAAGAATGCTCTCTTTTCAGCTTGTGCTTTCTGACGAAATTGGCCAACTTCTTCTGAACTATAGGGATCGGCGTAGGCGTGTCCGCTATCTATCAGTTTCTGGGCGTATTCTCGGTAGATTTCTAAACGCTCGGATTGAGTATATGGGCCAAAATCACCACCAATATCTGGTCCTTCATCCCAATCAATTCCTAACCAATTGAGTGATTCTAAGATATGTTCGATACCACCTTCGACCTCCCTCTCTTTGTCGGTATCTTCAATCCTTAAGACTAAATGTCCTTTTTGGTTTCGAGCAAACAACCAGTCATATAATGCTGTTCGGGCTCCCCCAATATGCATGAAGCCAGTAGGGCTAACGGCGAATCGTGTTCGTATTTTATTATCCATTGCTTATAGATTGTACCGTAAAGTCCTGTTATCAACCTACGTTTCGACGTAAGGTGTCTTATCTTTCAAAAAAACCTGTCCATCTTCAGCGTAGCCAAAACTTTCTCCTTTCCAGCCTACCCGCTGGTAAGCGGTGCTACCTTTCTTTTCCAAAGAAACAAATCTATTGACACTTTTGATGGCAAAAGTATCGCAAAAGCCACGAACAGGACACACTTCTTTATGTTTTCACACCTTCGCCAAGGCTACGGTGCGCAGGCGTTGTGAAGATACACAATGGCTTCAACAACTCGCTCCACTTCGTTTCACTCAAACAAGTCTCAGCCTTACTATTGTGTATTTCACACTCTTTTCATCAGGAAGTGCTTTATGTTCGATCTCTATT
>CAZFKV010000033.1:0-9476 GCA_964519575.1 uncultured Candidatus Saccharibacteria bacterium
TAATAGCCGTGATGTTAGGCGTGAGTTTCTTTAATCCTTGCAGGATATTGAAACTACCTGTGCCACCACCAATAGTTACTAATTTGTAGTTATCATTCACTATCCTACCCTACACCAACAGTGCACTGATTGCCAAAATGATTACTGTCACGAGAAATGCTCGCTTTACGAATAGGTTACCTCGAGCAATCGCGATATGTGCACCCGCATACCCACCAAGAGCCGTCCCTGCTAGTAACGCAATACCATGCTGCCAGTTAATCAGACCATTAGGAATAAGAATGATGAGATTAATGACAAGTGCTGGAAAGGTAATAAATCTTTTTATCGCGTTAGCAGGTACCGCTTCAAGGCCAAATAGACTCATCATCACTGCTACATTCAGGGTACCGATTCCAGAACCGATTGCAGACCTTAATGTATCAATGAAATAAAATAATACGTAACCAATTTTTGTTTGTAAGGGACTTGTTTGACGAGTAGTTAATCCTGCTTTCCGATCGAACAGTAATTGCAAGGCTATTTCAATACTGAATACAACGCTGAGTAGTTTGATCAACCATTGTGGCATTTCTAGTAAGAGAAACGAACCGGTGACAGCTGCAAGAACGGTAATCGGAAGCAAACGCCGCACCCAGGTCCAATCGATAATATTGCTTCTAAGAAATTTACTTAGACTACCCGCCCCCACTCCTATTCCTGCAAGCTTAGTTGTTGAAACTGCGATATTTGGGGATATACCAATAAGCATCATATACGGAGCTGCAATCAGACCACCTCCTGCTCCTGTTATACCACCAATGAACCCTGAAAGAATTCCTACACCAAAGGTTAGTAATGAAATTGCTTCAAACATGCTGAATACAATTTATGCTCATTATTAACCTCTGTTATTGGACTTCATAATCTGGTGTTTCGACTTCAACTTGGACGATTTCTACACGAGGGACCTTACGCAAAATGCGTTTCTTTACTTCATCACTCAGCAACTCAATTGATTTAGTTTTGAGTCGTTCATCGATATGTAACTCGATGATAACAAGTAGTCTGGCCGAACCGAGAAACATAGTGCGTAAATCAAGTACTTCTTGCACACCATCCACCGATATAGCCACTTGAGCTATCTTATCCTGTATCCTCTGCGAAGCCGCCTTGCCAACTAGAAAATCCTTAACGTCACGGATTAGAATTATTGAAAAAGTAGACATTAGCAGACCAATAGCTAAGCTTCCAAGTCCATCAAAAACAGCGATACCAGTCAGTGTGTACATAATAATTGCAATCAAACCAAAGGCCGCAGCTAAGGCACCTGCTCCATCAATTAAAAATGTGGCTTTCATCTCAATTAAACTCGAGTTCTTTATCCCTTGCATAATACTTGCGCTAAGATCATGTTTCTTTAGTTGTCTATAACTGAGCGAAAAAGCATAGCCATTGAGAATTAATCCGATTGTTAGCACACTTAGGGCCAACCAGCCACTTTCAAGAGGTTGGGGGTTGATGATACGACTTATTCCTAGATAGATAGAGACACCACCAGTAATAATCAGCATAAACAAAGCACTTATCAGTACCCAGAAGAAGATCTCTCGACCATAGCCAAATGGATATTTCTCATTAGCGTGTTTTTTTGACCTCTCAACTCCAAGCACTAAGGTACCGCCAGTCATCATATCAGCCATGCCTTGCAGTGACTGCGCAAGAACAGACACACTCCCTGTCATAAGCCCAACAACTAAGTTAAGAACAATATCGGAAATATTTGTAAGCAAACTTACAAATACTACTCGACCGGCAACTTGCTCTTGTTTCTTTTTGGCGGATAGTCTTTCAGATCTATTGTTCATGAGTATTCATTGTCTAAATACATTGTAAACTTAGTTTTTAATATTTCATAACAATTATTTTAGTTCCATAAATCTATTCTTGTCGTCTCTTGATAATCTCTCTATCGAGTAGCGAAGCATTGTTCGTGGCATTTCATGTGCGTGGTTTTGTAAAAAAGAGACTAACTCATCCTCATTCTTCTTTCCAACTTCTCGTAACATCCAACCAGTTGCCTTATGAATCAAGTCATGGCTATGGTTCAAAAACATTGCAGAAATTTTCAAAGTATCATCAAAGTAATCTTTGTATATCAGCCATCCGGTAGCCACAATCGCTACTCTATTTTGCCAAAGCTCTTTACTATCGGCCAGCTCATAGAGAATCGCATGTGACTGATTGAAAATTTGTTTGCCGATTATTTTATGTGCTGACGAGTCAACAATATCCCAATTATCAATTCCAGACCTTGTTTTACTTCGAACAGTGTAATCCGGTGAAGTTTGCGAGGTAGTCTTATTTCTTAAGATGTCGAGATAATAATCATACACAATGTCTTGATTAACGCCTTTATCATACTGATAAGTCAAAATTATGGTCGCACATAGCCGATGCTCATGGAACGGACTAGTAATTAGTTTAGTTATTTCATTTAAAGATAAATCGGAATATCTTTTCGCGATAATACGGATATCTGGCACGCTGATTCCGACAAATTCATCATTTTCTCCGTATTGGCCAGCACCTGTTCTAAAGAATCGATAGTTGGCAGTACGACGATTTGGGTTAGTGTATTTTGCAAGCTCTAGTTTTACTTGTTCGGCAGTAGAATCCATATGTTATTATTCTAGCTTATGTCGAAACAAACAATATCAACAATCTCGCTGGTAATCATTTCCAGCTACATCGCGGCACAGATTATTTCTGACATCGGCAGTCTTAAGATAGCAGTAATTGATTTGCCATTTCTCGGAAGACAAGCAATAGACGGCGGCACCTTTATTTATCCGATAACCTTCACATTAAGAGATGTAATTCACAAGATTTTTGGGAAACGAACCGCACAGAAAGTAATTCTATTAGCTGCAGCTATAAATGTACTTATGGCATTGTTTTTTGCATTTATTACCTGGCTCCCGGCTGATTCGACATGGAACTTACAATCAAGCTTTGCCAGCGTGATTGGGCCGATATGGCAAATCGTCTTAGCAAGTATTGTTGCCGAGGTAGTATCAGAGTTAATGGACACTGAGGCATACAGTTTCTTTGTCAGCAAAATTACCCATCGCTATCAGTGGCTGAGGGTATTGTTTAGTAATAGCATAGCGATTCCAATTGATAGTATTATCTTTGCCTTTATTGCTTTCTACGGAGTTTTACCGATGTCCATCATATGGTCCATTGTGCTAACTAATATCTTGATAAAGGGTTTTGTAACAATACTTTCATTACCTGTCATCTACTTGGCAAAAGATTCTAGTGATGCAACCTAACTAGTCCAGAGAATTAATGTTTAGCTTACTACCAATTACCTAAAGTAACATTTGTAATTATTGGGTCTTCGTTAAAATGAGTACTATCGTGCGGAACTCTAAAGTGATTTGCTACTGGTATGGAATCATTCACGACAGACCAGTCCCTAACATAATTACCAGCCCAATAGGCTGTTCCATCAGTCGTCCGAGTCCCAGTCCATCTATTGTTATTAAATCTTAGGTTCTGAATCCAGTTTTTAGCATTACCGACAATTATCGCAAGCTCATTTTTTCTAATACCTAGATTAATGCTGTTATTAGCAATCGTGTAATCCTCGGTCGGGAAATCTGACTTATGGGCTTCATTAGCCCCTGCTGAGTCATAATTGCCGCGTATCTCAAAAATCTGTTGGTCACCTGCACCATTGACCGACAAGTTTGAATTTATAAAGCGAACTCTGTGAGCATCACCAATTCCAATTATTCTGGTTGGCAGTGTCGAATTACTGCCCACCGTGAGATTAATATTGTCGAACGTAATGTCTACCGAGCGCTCACCCACATCAATAGCATGGAACCCGCTTGGCGGAGCATCTGACGGTGGAGCGTATGTGAAATTAATATCCTTAAATACTGACTGAGACGAAGACATTTTAATCTCAAGTGCTTGGCCACCATAGGTGCCCGATATATTACTTAATGTAGATTTTACTATTGCATTTAAGAGTAGAGGCGAACGAACATTCTGGAAGCTAAGATTATTGATCGAACACCCATAGCAAAGCCCTCGGTCTAACGCTAGCTGACCGCCCTCAAATTTTATTCCAGAAACCTCGGCATACTTAATTGGATACCATGATATATTGCGACCCATAATATAACTGAAATAAGGGTCTCTGCCCTCGATTTTACACATAAGTGGATTTGTAATTTCATTAAGTGATGAATCATCAAAGAACAGCTGGCTTCCTTCTATCTTCGAAATATGAACAAACTGGACAAAGTCAGGTTGAGCCCAACCTGACTCCGCACTACCCTGAGGAAATGACTTACTTGATCGCACGCATGCGACTTCCCCTTTTTGAAAACGATTTGCTTCTGCGTTATTTCTCATACTGATTGTTGTTGATCCTTTGCGCCATTTAGTTGTCGCGGCTGGAATATTTGTAAACAGCTGATCGGCAGGATGTCTCGCATCGTATGCCCATGGATGAGCATCACCAAGAATAATGTGAGCATTCTCAGAAGCATTGCCGGCATGAACTAAGACGCTTCTACCTGCTACTCCACGCAGTCTGACTAGTGAACGCATGAAGAGGGGTTTGGTAATTTTATATCTCCCTGCTGGAACATTTAGGATCCCTTGGCTAGAATCAATAGCACGTTGCAGTGCGATAGTATCGTCCTGAATCCCATCTCCTCTTGCACCAAAATCCTTAACCGAATACTCATTTGCTACTTCCGAGAATGGAACAACGGCTACCGTTGCGGTCTTTTTCCCTGACTTATTTTTCAATTTGTATCTTTTGCCATTTTTGCCAATCGCTGTCACTTCCACTTTTGAATTGCCATTATTGCAACAAATTTTGAACCTCAGAATGCGCTTGTTGCCCTTCCCTGCAATTGTTGTTTTGACACCCTTTTGGACTACACCATCTATAGTTACTCTTATGCCTTTCAGTTTATTGTTAAATTCTGAACTAATTTCTATATCCAGAGTTGTTGATTCTTGAGCTTCATCGACAGTTTTTGAATTCTTTGTAACGTTAAAGCTAAAGGCAGGTTCTTTACTAAGCAAACTATTTTCAGCTATAAAGTTCTTAAAATACGAGGTGTTAATCAATAAATAAGCCAGTAGCAAATTTATCGAAACAGCTATGGCCGTTAAAGCAATAATTTTATAATTATTGGGACTTTCAGGTTTAAATTTACTGCCAGACGTAGTTGAGTGTTTATTTATTTCAGACATGGGATTTCCTATGTTTCAATCATAAGCATAACACTAAATGAACAAACAAGCACCAGAGTTAAAGACTAAATTTGATTCAATTAGATATTCAACCTAATGAATATGATTTCAGCTTTTTTCGCATCAACTTACCATCAGGGAGAGATTCTGAGACGGTAGACCAAAAATCTTGCGAATGATTTGGATGCTCCAGATGGCAAAGTTCATGAATTATTATGTAGTCCTGAAGTTCCTCCGGCAAATGAAGTATCTTCCAGTTGAAATTAAGATTGCCCTTGCTAGAACAACTACCCCAACGGCTTGACTGGTCGCGTATTGCCACCCTACCCCACTTAAATGCATAGAACTGATTCCAGTAAATTAGCTTTTGCTCAACTAATTTTCGAGCCATCTTCTTGTCCTTTTTGTAGTCAGAACTATCTGGCAACCATTTTATTTGAGACTCCCGAGCAACTAACTGTCTATTAATCCATGGGATTTGTCCTTTAACAAATCCTTGGGCTGCAATGAATGGGATATATTTCGGCATTGATACTTCTATGAGATCGCGCTTGATTCTAATAGTAATATTCTTAGCATTTGCCCTCTTATGTAGCCTAATTGGCAAATCAATTCCGGCGATTTCTATCCGCTTCATGGCTATTTATCCAATAAATCAGCGACAAATTTCTGAATGGCGTTATAATCGTCTCCGTAGCTAGATGTATCTGGTAAGTCTAAATTTTGCATTCTGCTCCACACTTTTTTTATAAGCTCTTTTGTGTTTTCAACTTCCTCGTCGGTAATGTCGAGCGTGAGAACTTTCAGCTGGTCAAAATCATCAGGCTGAGTGAATTCCAATGCGCCCTGAGACACTTTATATTTATGTGCATATTCACGACTATTTTCAACAAGTATTTTATAGAAAACCAGCTGTAATCGATATTTCCAAGTCTTAAGTCCCACATCACCCGCTTTATTTCCCCAACTCTTCATCGACTTGCCAGTCTTGATATCTACAACCTGAACTGTTTTTTTATCGATTACATGAATACGGTCAATTTTGCCACCTAATCTCGCGTCTCCGATAACAACACCTTGGTCGGCAAAGCTTATTTCTGGCAAATCCTTTTCGTTCCATTCTGGGTAGCGCTGCTTATAGTACATTTCTAGATGCGCAAGACCCTGTCCAAGAAACCGCTTATGCTCATCATCGTTTAACTGTTCTTTATTTAGGGCTATCTCGTAATAACCTTGTAGTTCTTTAAGCGTTAATTCTTCCCGTGATTTGTATTGTTTCAATCCGTTTTCGAGTGCTACGTGCATTGCTGTACCATAACTCATAAAACTTCCTTTAGCTGATGGAAATTGTAAAAGATTACGAATAAACCAGTTTTTAGGCCCACCATCTGTGACATTTAGGAAATTTATGAGATGAGTAACACTAAGTCTGTAATTATCAAGTAGTGGTTGAATTAATGATTTGTCATTCTTGCCCGGATTAGGATGATAATCCAGCCAAGAAGTTTCCAGAAGCTCAATTACATCGTTATCTTTAGAATCTATTTTCGTGAAGGCCGAAGTTCCGCCCAACATCAGCAAGGGTTGTGTATCCTTACCCGAATCGGTGTAAAGATGGGTGGTAAGATTCAAATCAGTCTTGGCACGAGTCTGGGCGACAAATAGTAAACGAATAAAATCATCAATTCCATCTCCAGCCGGTCCAATCGGTAGACTTTGAAGATAATTGGTTTTGTTATTAAGTGCTTTAGCCCATACGTCTTCTTCGCAGCTAATTATATAAACATGTTCAAATTCCATTCCCTTGGCTTTATGAGCGCTCATTAGTTGAACTGCGCTTTCATCCTGTACAAATGGGGTTTCATCTACGATATGCGACCCAGTCCTGTCCAAAACATCAAGATAATGAATCATATTTGGCACATAGATTCGCTCGTTACCGGCATATTCTCGCAATCTATTTCTCAATAGACGCAGTGCAGACAAAGCTTGTAGATAGTCTGATTTCTTCGAGTCAAAATCATCTTCATTGAAATAATAATTGCGATAAGGAGAGAAGAAAACCTCATCTCCCTCTTCTTCTGCGGATGAATTCCCAATCAATATATCAATTACGGCTTCTAAAGTTTTATTGTGGATGCTATGGCTAAGCTTCAAAAACCACAAAACGATCTTATGAATTGGATCTTCTTCTTCGAGCTCGAGAGCGTGATCAATTAACTTTTTGTCTGATTGACTCGACCATTTCCATAAATCTTCATGGTCAAGTTGCCACATTGGATGACTTAAAATTTCGCCAATTAACCCATCTGCAACTACTCGCTGACCTCTTGATAAACTATCTACTAAGCGAACCATCAGAATCATCTGTCTAATCACAGGAAGTTCAAATATGTGAGCTTGTCTATCGTAATGTATGCTAATATTCTCTTTTTGCAGAAAAGGTACCAATGACTTTAATCTATCGTGTTTACGAGAAATAATTGCTATTTCGTTGGCCGAGACACCACTGGAAATTGATTTACTAATTTGCTTGGCAATCCAGGCATTCTCATCTAGCTGAGTATCGAAACTGTATCTGTTGATGTTAGCAGATTTTATTTTTTTATTTGATTGTTCTAGAGCCTTGTTAAGGCCTTCCATACGAATCTCAAGCCTATCCTCGGCTTGAGTAATTAGCTCACGCGAGTAGTTCAAAATCTCATTATGGGATCGGTAATTTTCAGTCAGAGTTATTGTGTTAACTGAGTAGGTGTTGATAAATGCACTAATGTTATCCAACTCCGCGCCTTGGAATTTGAAAATTCCTTGATCGTCATCACCAACAACCATAATATTTGGTTTACCCTCATGCACAGGACTGTCAGCAATCAAACGCACCAACCTAAGCTGGGCAGCATTTGTATCTTGGAACTCGTCTACCATAATGTAGAGCCATTTTTCTTGAATCTCCGCACGTAGGTCTGGTTCGCTCTCAATTGTGTGCACAACTTTACTGATCATATCCGCGAAATCAAATCGACGAGCCCTGATCATTTGCTCTTCATATTCTTCGTAGGCATCGTTAAATGCTTTCCACCATTCTACCCTCTCGCGCTCCTTTAGTTTCGCCCACTTACCATCAGCCCCACGTCTGAGCCATTTGTCGCGCCAAGCGCCGACTCGTTTAGTCTTTCCCTCAATCAATGCTTGCTTAATAGCAAGCCCAAGACTCTCGACTGCTGTATCTCTAAATGGCTTAAACGGTACTGTAAACTTAACCTGTTCTTGGGCAGGTAATCCTGCTAGCTTTTCCGATAATTCATCGAGATATTTCATACTCAGTTGCTTAATGTCATTGAACCAGCTCACAATTGTGGGTTCAAGCTCAGCAATTTGCCTTTCAGTAATCTCTAGAATGGGCCGTAATTCGGCTGGGTTTAAGCCAGCTTTTTTAGTAGCATCAAGAGCATTGCGAACTGGAACTATCTGAGAATACTCACTGCCTAGTGCTTTGGTTAAAGGATTGTCATGAGGCAGTTTCTGTAATATCTGTTCGATTATCTCACTCTGTACCACTTCATCCGCAGGCTGCATGTCAGCACCTGAATAGAAATATTCTGGAAATTGATTAATAATCTCACTACCTAGACTATGAAAAGTGTGAACAGCAACGCGTTGAGCATCATTGCCAATAAAGGCGGAGATTCGGTCACGCATATTTGAAGCAGCACTATCTGTGTATGTTAAACAAAGTATGTCTCGAGCATCAGCACCGGTTTTCTCGATAATACTAGCTACACGAGCCGCTAGTAATTGGGTTTTTCCTGTCCCGGGGCCTGCCAAAACAAGAACAGGCCCTTCTGTCGTATCAACAGCCTTTTTCTGTTGTGTGTTTAGAGATGAATAGATTTTGTCTGGATATAAGCCAGTTTGTTTTGACATGAAGTTTACTATTTAACTACTACAGAACCTGTATCGCCAGAGTTAAGGTGATTGTGATATTCATATGTGCCAGCCTCTTCAAAAGTAAAGCTATAACTGTCTCCTGATTTCAATTGGTCAAAACGACTAAAGTCGGTATGTACTGGATGCGGATCAGATGCCACCCACATGTCAGCGCCAGAATCATTGGTCCATGTTACTTTGGTGCCTACCTCAACTGAGATAGTTGCAGGTAAAAATCCATCACTATCATATGATACTTCGTTAGTTGCAATAGCTTCATC
>CAZFKV010000034.1:0-9310 GCA_964519575.1 uncultured Candidatus Saccharibacteria bacterium
GAACAACTGTTTGTGCAATGATGTCTAAGGACAATGCTGAAAAAGCAGTAGAAGAAGGCGCAACAAAAGCTTACTAGAATCATAAGCTCAGTCACGAAACTAGCAGGCAATATTGCCTGCTTTTTCTTGGCTTTATCTGAATGCTAATCAATTGAGCGAGCTCATCCGCGGAAAGGGCTTAAGCATCGAGTGTCATCTTGGCGCTGTAGCCATTGATTGTACCCACCTGCTCTATTTACTATCATGCTATGATCAAAGCAATGGTTTCACCAGTACTTATATTTGAAAAAGGATTCTATATCGGTAGATCAAATGAAGATATTGAGTCTGATTTTCTGAAACAAGGCTACCAGTCACAATTAGTTTCCGAGCCACCGAATTCATCTGAAGACCCGCATACACACTCCGAGACATATATTGTAGTGTGTATTCTAGGTGACATGGCAGTTTCTAGCGGTATACAGCATTACGATATGGTTCCAGGGGACAAAATTACAATTCCTGCTGGAGTGGAACACACTGCAGTCTTTGGCAGTGAAGGTAGTACATATCTCTGGGTTAAAGCATAGAAATAGTTGCTGGGTGTTAGAGAATCTACAACGGGCGATAGAAACGGGCAAACATCATTAGTGCGATTCCGATTGCCCATAATAACCAAAAATAGGTGTCATAGTTTTTGTGAATTGCCTGCTGAAGCTGTTTTTGTAGCCCTTTACCAATTGGCAAATCTTTAGCATTGAGCCGTAACCACGACCAGTTCATAGCTATAACACCACTGTAACAAGCAAGACAATACAGGCAGATGTAGCCTATCGCATAAGCGCTCTGTTGTAGATACCAAGCTCCAAATCCAAGGAAAAAGACCGTAAAGAAATGCATGATCAGCCTGAGATTCTTATTGAGCGTGCTACCTGTCATTCCGGCTAGCCCAATCCCTAGCAGTATCGCAAAGAATGCTAGGCACATAATTGAATTAGAAAATCCAAATACCGCAGATTGCCATGCATCAAATACGTTACTACAACTAAATATGGCACTCACATTGCATACGAGCTCAACATTTGGATTTTGCGCATAGTGTATTCGTTCGATCGTCTGTGCGAAAGAAGCGATAAACCCGACACCAGAGCCCAATACAAGCAATTGCCACTCTAATAATCTTTCTTTTATCACCATATGACTCAATTATAGCATCAGTTTCTCTTTACAACTATATGCATCAACATGCGTCTTTAATACTTCCAATATCGGTACCAGATGATTGAGCAGGCAGTAAATCGCAAGAAGAATACAAAACAAGTTTACAAATTTTCTAATTGAATTTGAAAATTGTAAACCTGTACTAACCCTGGGGGAAGCGTGCGAATCAAGTGTAGGCTCGTAAAGAGCAACTCGATCAGCTTGCCTGCAGTCTGATAGTTTCGCAGCTATATAGTTGGCAACATGAGCCCTAGCTCGTCCTATCAAAGCTACGGCGAAGGAGGGCCACCTAAACCAAGCTTAATCTCTATAGTTATAAGTCTCAGTACTCGCTATAATATTACACATGAACTTTACGGTCATTGCAGGGTTTACCCCAACTGAACAATTATTGATTTTCGTGGTTCTATTTTCAGTGTTGTGCCTGCCGATACTTCTGGTACTCTGGATTATTAGACGGTTATTTGTGCGTAGGACTTCCTCTAAACATAGCGCAGTTCTTTACTGGACAATACCACTAGCTATTGTGTTTGCTCTTGTTGTTTTCGTAATGTACATAAATTAATGATCTAAGATTGTGGTTAGATAGACTATTTAAGAGTTCTTACATCATTTCCTGCACATAGTGTGTTGTGCTGAAAAGCAAGGCTTTTTCCCGTACAAGCAGTAGCCCTGCTTCTATCCTCTACCTCTGTGATTTGTGCAGTCGGTGTATAATAGAAGGGTAAGGAGGACTGGAAATGAAGACACCAAATACCTACACAGATACCAATGAAACTGGCTGTTGCGCGGTACCAGATGTTAGCGAATGGGACGAAAAAGAGATCACTTTCGAGGATAAAAAGTTTATCAGAATGCAGACCAAAAGTTTTTTGTTTATGCCTCTAAATATGTCTAAGGTGATGGCTGCGATTCAGAAGATGGCTGATGAGGCTGGGGCTAGCATGCCACCAAAGGAAGTCATGATTTTAAGTCGTGATATTTCACCTTGGAAGGCCGAGCAATTATATGCTGTTTCCAAACCGGTAGAAGGTGCCGATAATGTAGTTTTGAGTGGAAAATACCTTACAAAAGTATTCGAAGGGCCCTACAAGAATGCAGGAAACTGGCATAACGATATGCAAGAGTATGCTAAAAGTAAAAATAAGATTGCTGATAAGACTTACTTTTTCTATACGACTTGTCCTAAATGTGCCAAACATTATGGCAAGAACTACGTAGTTGGCTTTACCCAAATCAGCTAATATCGGCAATTTGTAATTCGGATACTGGTTAAATAGCTTTGATTTCAAACAAGTATGTATTAAATCACTGAGGCAGAAGAATAACTTTACTAACTAGCAATAATGAATGAGTGGTAGCCGTATACTAGATTTATTCTTGGGTTTTTAGTTTAACTAATTCTACGATTTGTTTGAGGCTGGTCTCTGATTTAACAATGTAATCATTTAAGATTTTAGTTTCGCCAGACTGTGCTATCACATTATAGATTGTGGCTGTATCAGAGATATTGCTCAGTACAATCACAGGGACTTTACTGCCCCAATCGTCTTGACGCAATTTCTCTAGCATTTCTGACCTACTCATTACTGGCATACTTATGTCTAGTAAAATAATATCGGGGTGATTTTGAAGTGCCCACTCCAGTCCATCTTTTCCGTTCAGTTGTTTTGAAACTTTAAAATTTTCTTTAGACAGACTTTCCGATAGTGCATCTGTCAATTCTTGAGAATCATCGACTACTTCTATGATTAGCACCTTCTTGCTTGTAGATGTCATTTGCTTAAACCCCCCACCTCATAAAAACTTTGCTTTTAGCATCCATTTAATATGAATCCTTATGAATATTAATGCTCGACATGATTATACTCCTAACCAAGCTTTTTTGTGCCAGTTTTGGACTCTGATTCCAGTGGCAGGAAGGCATAAAAAGAACTACCTTTATTTTCCTTTGACTTGAACCATAAGTTTCCACCGGCATGATCAATGATGCTCTTAATAATATACAAGCCTAGTCCAGTACCGTCTGTATCATAGACTTGGGCATTATCAGCTCTGAAGAGTTTGCTAAAGATTTGAGCTTGCTGAGAAGCAGGAATGCCATAACCCATATCGCTAACAGAAATAACAATGCCTTTTTTGGGAATCTTATAACCTTGAATCAAATTACCTGGGCTGACAGGTTTGACATCTAAAGTAATAGTAGAATTTTCCGGACTATATTTTACAGCGTTTGATAATAGATTTTGGTAGATCATTTCAAGGTATTTCCGATCAAAAATGATCTCAGGCAAGGTGTCGTCGAAGCTAACCGCTAGTTTCTGTTTTCGCTCGCTGACTTTGGTTTCAATCTCGGCAATAATTTCTTGAGCGCTGGTTTTAAGATTTAGTTTCTCGGTGTCAATGCTAAAGGTCCCTAATTCTAATCTCGAGACATTCAATAGTGAGTTAATCAAATCAACCATACGAGAGTTAGCCTTATCTACTGTTTTGATATATTCTTGCTGTTTTTTAGTTAGTTTACCGGCGTCTCCATCTAGAAGCATCTCAGTGTACCAATTGATCGAAGAAAGCGGTGTTCTTAGCTGATGCGACGCTAATGAGACAAACTCAGATTTTGCTTGGTCGATTTCTTGTTCAGCCGTGATATCCAAATGTGATCCAAACATCAACTCTGGTTTTCCGTCCGATGTCCATGTCATTACCTTGCCTCTATCAAGCACCCAAATCCATTGACCATTTTTGTGCTTCATCCGCGATTTAAATTCATAGAAATTAGTCTTTTTTGCAAAATGTTTATTGAGCTCAGCATCACTGCCAGCGAGATCATCAGGGTGGGCCAATTTCTCCCAGGTTTTTATCGAAATCGGTGCTAGTTCTTCTAGAGTGTAGCCAATAATATTAGCCCATCTCTCATTAAAAATTGTTTCCCCGGTCTGGACATTCCACTCCCAGGTGCCTAGTTCGGTGCCGTTGATAATATTTTCAATCCTGTCTTTTGCGTCGCTTAAAAACTGCTCGGTGTTCTTGAGTCTAGTAATATTCTCTTCTGAAGCGATATAACCGATTATTTCATTATCTTTACCGGCAATTTTGGATATATGGGCATTGACTGTGTATGGATCACCATGCTTATTTCTGTTTACCAATTCCTCGTTTTTAATAACCTGAATTCTTTTTTTGGTCCAGAGTTTCTTGTAGTATTCCAGGGTTGCTAAGCCACCCCAAAGTCTAGGAGTTTGACCTATCATATTACTTGCTGTGAAACCAGTATTTTCCGAAGCTGCTTTGTTACCATACAAAATGACTCCGTTATCATCAGTTATTATCGTATGGCTACTACTATTATTGACAGCGTTTACTAATGTAGAAAATGCCGAAAGTTGATTAACCAAAATCTTTTCGGATTTAGAAATTAATAACGACACTGCAGAGAACAGTAATATCGCCGCACTTGATAGCAGAAGAGTTATTAGTGCAAATATCGGTTCTGAATTCCACCATCTCGGAGATGGACCTAAATATAGGGTTACCGTAACAATTGAAATAACGACACCTGTATAAATTAACGAGTTTATAATGGCGATTTTTCGATTAACAAAGAAGAATAACATGGCAATCGGAAGCATAAACCAGGCTTTCTCGAGGCTGCCATGTGGATCCGTTAAAGTAAATATTATCATAGCTAATCCAAGAGCATTTATCGAAATAAGAACTGAGGATATGTATAGCCTAGATAGGTAGTAGTACAATAGGTTCACAACCTGAATCGCTAAAAATGACCACCAAACGAGGTTTTCAGGTTCCGCTAGACTTTGATTGTCAAAAACCTTTTCAAAAAATAACAGAGCAATAGTACCAAAAATGCTCAGCGCTAGTAGATAAACGAAGTATCTTCTCTTTATTGTATTGTATAAACTAGTCTTTGTTTCTATTACACTATCTTGTCCATGATTTGCCACATCATTAATGTAATTTGCTAAATCAAGTATTTCATTTCGACTATTATTGACTGGATAATTTTCCTCGAAATGCATATTGTCTCGGCTGATGCCATTTTTTATTAATAAACGGTAAGCCTCAGCCACATATTCACTTGATCCACAAATTAGGTATTTTATGTGTTTGTGAATATGCTGATCTATATGACCATTCGTTAATAATCCATCGTGTGTTTCGACGCTGATATTATTATGTTCAGAATTAATACTCGCTAATTCTTCTGGGTAAATTTTGTCAGTTGGTCTTTTATTATAAATCAGGGTGATGGCAAAATTGTTAGCATGCTTCTTATTTGTTGAGCGGATAATACTTAAGAAAGGTGCTATTCCTACACCCCCCGCCAACAACACGTATTTATGTGATTGACCTCTAAAGACATCATAGCTCCCGCCATGAGGTCCATAAACCTTTAGTTTGCTGCCAATTTGTTTAGACAGTAACGTCTTTTTGAAAAAACTATTTGAACTCCGGAAGATTATGGTAATTTCTTTGACTACACCATCTACTGAAGATATTGAAAAGGCTCTTCTGTCTAGTTCGTTAGAATCCTTTAGCTCGTCCAACACTATCCACACATACTCACCTGCAATGAAACTGAACTTATCCTCGAATGTGATAGTTAGCTCGTAAATATCGCTACTGATATTATTAACAGCTGATAGAATACCATGATGCAACTTAACTGCAGATTCATCAGTAGTTATCGGATTATGGTTTTCTTTAGAAATACTCGGTCCTCCAGCTTGCTCTGTTTTAATTGATTATATCTTTTGTAGAGCCATAGTGCTAGTGGTTAGTTTGCATGTATTAATAAACAAGTATTTTAATTGTAGATTGTTTTAAAGACTATTAAGCAAAAATATGATTTACAGACAATAAATAAGCCAGTATTACTTCTTGACTGGGTCTTGAGCTTCGGAATTGAGAAGAATCGGGCCGACGTTGATAATCTTGTCTGTAGACTCTCGGTATATTATCGCTTTTTTTGCTTCTGTGTAGATCAGTATCTTGTCGCCATTCCGTGCATCGTTAAAGAATGCTTGGTCTTTTAATTTATCTTTATCCAAAACGGTGGCTAGTGTCGGCTGCTCTTTAGGAGGTAATGTTAATAGCTTACCTACTTTCTCGACAATCGCTTTGGTCTCGTCAATTGTTACTTGCTGGGGATTGTCCTGTATTTCTCTTAGCTTGTAATAGAAAAATACAGCTGATCCGGTTGTTGCCAGCGATAACAAGACCAAAATACCAATTACCCATACTTTACCTGATTTTCGAGATCTTGAAGAGTTACTCTTCAAAGAATTTGTTTGATTCGGTGTTTTACTGTTATTTACTTGAATATCCATTACCTAATATTACAGACTAGGGGCAAATGAATCAAGAAAATTAAATAAATAATTTGGACCAGATTTAATGAGCAAGCAACTAAGGATAAATTAGTATTGCTGAAGCCAGAAATATTGAGATTATAGCGTTTGTACGACGATATAGTTAAACTTAATATCTTGAAGTTGCTCGGGTTTTATAACGATCGTAAATCCACTGGCACTGACATCGCTAATACTGTATCTAAGATCTGAGAGAGCCTCTTCCCCAATGGGTGTAGCAGTGACAATTGGTGGTTTATCGTAGGCACCTGCATTAAATGTTACTCGGGTGCTAGTTGAGCCAGCAGGAATTATTGCGATACCAGCTTGATCTTTACTCTGCGAAATAACCTTATCAAAGGAAGTCTTTCCTGAGAATGTGGCATCACCAGTAAACACAATCGGTCCATTGAATGTTGTCAAAGCTTCAAATACGACCTTACCTTTAAAAGTAGAATCTTCCGTCACGACACCACCGTTAAATACTGCCTGAGCAACTTGTTGGCTGTTGAGTCTTGCCTCTAATTCGTTAAATTTAGTTTGCTGGCCTACGACCGTTCCCTGAATATCTTTCAGGATGCCTAGAGCCTGAGATACTAGCTCAGGATTATTAGATGATAATCCGTCCTGCATCTGATTCATCTGTTCTTTCTCTATCCCAGCAACATCGCCATCACCAATCGTTAGTCCCGTTAGAGAAGGAACTGTTTTTTTACCGCCAGCGAACCAAGATCTATTGACAAAAGTTAATACAGAGTCTCTGCTTGAGTTCTGATCCTCCATAGCTATACCAATGACCCATCCAGTTCCGGTCGCTTTCATGGCAACACCAGGAGTTGACGAAGGTGCGAGAGCGTCACCGACCTTAACGGGACCGTTCTCGTCAGAAACTTTAACAGGAACCCGACCGCTCAAAGCCAAATCAACAGGACGTGCGGTTGAGTCGGTTCCTTCTGCATCTGCAAGTACAAACCCCGGTTTTGTACTGACCACACCGAGCACTAACGAATCATATGCTTTATTAGATTTGCGAACTCCTGCCTTCATGCTAGCGTCGATACTTACTAAATCACCAGGCTCAGCATTATCATGGGTGTAGTAGGTTTCAGCAAGGTCGGCGCCTGAAGCGGCGATTTCTTGTATGGTCATCATGACTGTTGGGGTTGTAGTATTTGAGCCAGCGGCACCATCGCCATCGCGGGTAGCTGCACAGACAGTATAGGCTTGAGCAGATGTGGTTGCAGGTGAATCAACAATACTAAATGGCACCCATACACTTTGCAATGGATCGGTCATTGTTGCGGTAATATCAGGTCCAACTTGCGCGCCAGCACAACTGCCACTGCCACGACGAATTCTGACCCTTAGGGTCGTATCTGTATCATCACCAGTATTTCCATTAGTAAACTGCACCCCGCCTGTTATGTGAATTCTTTGTGATGAAGTATCAGGTGTAATTGTTGGATTTGTTGGATTTAGAATTTCCACTTCGGTACCAAAAGTTGGATTGGTGCCGGGTGTTGGTGGGGTTACGCTAGTGTCCGTTACCGAGTCTGCAGAAGGATTCCCAGTATTTCCAGATCCAGAAGAATCCACCACCAGAGCTTCGATACGCCAGTTATGAACGTCGGTGTCACCCGTTGCGGTCGAAGCACATAGCGAATATGCTTGCGATGAAGCACCTGGATTAGAGACTATACCACTTACGATGAGTGAGCCTCGATCTACAGAAGTTGATGAGCTTGATGTTATTGTGTACGAACGTGTTGCTACGGTTGTACCAGAACAAGTAGAGCCTGTTTCAATAGTTAGTACAAATGTTTGGTCAGTATTACTACTGCTGAATACATCTGTTTGTCCGGTTACATAAACATCTCCGCTTACCGACGAAGGATTCACCGATACTGTACCTAAAGTCACCTGCGAAGCTGCAACATTGATAAATGCTTCGCTCGTATCATAACTAGCTGAATGTCCTAGGTTGATTGCACCACCACCAATGCAGTCCTTCCATGACCCGTTTTCGAAACAACGGAATTTACCTGAACTAGCGTTGTAGTACATCGCACCATTAGTACCAGATGGGTCTCCTACACTACTTTTACTATCGAGCACAAATAAGTCTGGGGTAGTAGAACCTGCCCCACCAGCACCTATCTGGACATTAGCCGTAGTACCAGATCCGCCTGGACGGAGATTAATATTGCCACTACCCGAATCGATGTTGATGCCCGTCGTACCAGTGGTGTTACCAATTGTTATTGTCTTAGAGTTAGCGCCTGTTCCAATATTTAGGTCCCCAGTTGTGCCGCTATCGATATTTAATGTGCTAGCAGTAGCAGAGTTTAGAGTCATAGTACTAGAAGATGTAAGAGTAGTTGCACCGCTACCAGTCAGTGTTGCAGATCCACTACTAATGGTGAATCGAGTTGAGTTATTGGTCTCAAATACTACAGAGTTTGCATCATTGGTGCCTAGCGTTAATGATCCAGCTAGTGTATTGCCATTGTTACATGCATAGCTAGAACTGACGCTACATGTTGCAGCCGCACCAGTATTAGCGATTGTAATCGAGCCAGCGCCATTAGTGACAGAAATTCCACTGCCTGCTGTTATTGTGGCGAGGCTATACCCGGTGCCGTTACCAATTAGCAACTGACCATTGGTAGCTCCAGAGCCGTCTACGCCGGTACCACCACGGGTTACTGATAATGTACCAGAAGTTATGGCGCTAGCATTTA
>CAZFKV010000035.1:0-9159 GCA_964519575.1 uncultured Candidatus Saccharibacteria bacterium
CATTCTTTTCCTAGACGAAGCTCAGCTTTTCTTGCAAGAAGGAACAGGTTCAGTCGACATGACAAATATTTTGTTACCGCTGATTCAACGCTCCAATGTGCGATTTATTATGGCGATAACACCAAGTCATTGGCAGAAGCTAACCCTAGAAAATCCAGCGCTTGTCGGCGTATTGAACTACCAGAAAGTTCCACCAACGGAAAAAGAAGACACATTCCAAGTAATGGAAGACCAAGCACTTCTTATCGAAAATCGATACAAAGTATTGCTAACTTACCAGGCGTTGCGAGAGGCATATACCCTAGCAGATCACTACATATCCGAGCAGGCATTTCCCGGTAAAGCGCTGAAGATTCTCGAAGATGCTTCAGTTACAGCCGGGCCAAATAATCTGGTGACGCCGGTGATAGTTCAGCAGACCTTAGAGGCTGCAAAAGGAGTAAAGGTTCAGACAGCGACTGCCGAGGAAGGCGAGAAGCTATTGAACCTCGAAGATGAGCTACACACTCAGATGATTAATCAGTCACAAGCGGTCAAAGCAGTTTCAAACGCCCTCAGACGCGCACGAGCGGGCGTTCGTAATAAAGACCGCCCAATCGGCACATTCCTGTTCCTAGGCCCAACCGGAGTAGGTAAGACACAGCTCGCTAAGGCTTTAGCCAGCGTTTATTTTGGTGGCAGAGATCAAATTGTTCGACTCGACATGAATGAATTTGTCCAGAGTGTTGATGTAAACAAATTAATTGATGCGAGTGGCACACTTATGAGCGGTATCAGACAACAACCATTCAGCGTCGTGCTCTTAGATGAAATTGAAAAAGCTCATCCTGATGTGGTAAATGCTTTTCTGCAGTTACTTGACGAAGGACGCATGGCTGACAGCGCTGGACGCGTGGTTAGTTTTCGCGACGCGATAATTATTGCGACCAGTAACGCCGGAGCAGATAAAATACGTGAGCATGTCTCTGCAGGTACTGAAGTCGCTGACTTTCAGGAAAGCTTCATTGATGAGCTAGTCGAGGCGAATCTTTTCCGTCCTGAATTCTTAAACCGTTTTGATGAGATGGTAATATTCCGTCCTCTTAATGAAGGGGAATTGATGCAGGTTGTCACCCTGATGATAGATGATGTCAACAAAACACTGGCCCAGCAGAAAATAAGCGTAGTCTTGGATGATCAAGCCAAAATGTGGCTAGTCCAGAGAGGCAACGACCCACGTCTGGGTGCACGACCGATGCGTCGGATGGTACAGCGATTCGTCGAAGATATTGTGGCTCAGGAAGTACTGACGGGAAAAGCCACTCCAGGTACCGTAATTACTCTAACGCTAGCTGATTTTGAAAAGGCTGCTAGCTAGAGAACCCCTCATAATCAACTAATCGGCATACCTATATATGTGAAATCATTGGTTTATTAGCTATAATGAGTTCAAATGAAAAAAATTCAAAAAGAATATTTACAAAGCGCAATGTTTGGTTTCAATGATGCGCTTGTATCCACCACTGGGGTTATTGTTGGGATTAGCACAGGCACGAATAACAAAGCAGTTGTTATTCTGGCTGGGGTAGTAACAATCCTTGTCGAAGCATTATCTATGGGATCCGGACAATATCTTAGCTCCAAATCAGCCCATCAGCTTGATAAGCAGGACTCATTCAGAGTACCGCTAATTAGTGGGATCATAATGTTTTGGTCATATTTCGCAGCTGGTCTAGTCCCTTTAGTTCCAATTTTCTTTTTCCCAATGTCGTATTCGAGAGATGTGGCAATTGTTGCATCACTAATTGGTTTGTTGGTTCTTGGTTATGCAAAAGGCAAGATTGTCGATGTATCCCCAATCAGGAGCGCTATTGAAATATTTATAATTGGGGGATTAGCAACAGGAATAGGTATTATAGTTGGTAATGTGTTGGCTGTGTAAATTACCTTAAGTACATAAGATAAGAAAGAAATAAGTGTCAAAGAAAAATAAAAACATCAAACTCGGGCAAAAATGGCTAATTAGGGTAGTTTCGGCTCCTGGTTACGTTAGCTTGCTGGTTGCTTGGACGAGTCTAATAGGCTATTTGGCAATCTCAATTGCACCTTTTTTACTGCAAGAGCAGGGGAGTATACAAGTAGAAAACGTTAAGTTAGCCAACCAAACAAGTAGTTACGGAGGAAACAGTATTTTGGTTTACGTTTTAGTCTTGATTATTGTTATCGCTCTCTGGAGCCTGCTCGTGAGCCAAATCGCTAAAGTTTTCACCTGGCTTCAAACGAAATTGCAACTCAGAGAATCACAACTGCTTTCAGTAAAGCTCGGAGGGCTTGCAGTTGGCTGGCTGCTGTTCGCACCTGTTTTTCATAGCGCATTAGCAGGATTTGGTAGTACCTACATCTGGCTCGTTAGCGGGCTGATGCTTTTTGTTGGAATAATCTCATTCTCAAGTGAACGCGCTGTATCGCAGAGATACAAGCTCAAACAAAAAGCTGTTTGGTAGTTTTTAGGTGAAGTCGGACAAATGCATCTTCTTGTCCTGATGACGTGCAAACAACAGTAGTCCAATAACCGTGATGGTTATCAATATTGTTATGCCAAATGACATTGCAGTAAGTACTGGGATACCCGAGAATAAGCCAAAGTCATACATGGCGTGTGCCAAGATTATGATAAGGATAGTGACAATTACCGATACCCAGCTCTTTTTCTTCAGTATTTTATGTCTGGCCAAAAAATATCCAATAATCGCAGTGGTACCCATGTGGAAGAATGGCGTCACAAGTAAACGAGCCCAGCCGGCTTGCTCACCTTGGCTGATTGTGTAGTTGATGTCTTCCAGTAGTCCAAACGTTTGTCCCGCAATCGCATAATAGATCACCCCATCAGTGAACTCATTAAAAAAATGCTTCCTATGAATGAGGAACATGAGAGGAAGGAATTTGCACAGTTCTTCCACCACACCAATCACTCCAGAAGCGTAAAGTGCTTGAGGCAAGCTTGCGACTCCGTTCTGTATGGCAAAAAGCACATCATTTGGAATGAGCAGATATTCTAAGATGCTTGAGGCATTTACAGCGATAGCACCCATACCAGCCGCCATCCAAAGCATCAGAACAGGTTCTTTTTTGCTATGGTCTGTTTTAATAAACAGCACAAGCCGGGCAACTGCGAGAACCGAGAGAAGAAGTATTACAAGCGCAAGTGTCATAAAAGTATTTTAATAGTTTTATTCAGTTCATCCATCCTTATTTATAAATCCAGGTGCTTTCGAAGCTACTGTTTAATCAGAAACCTGCTGTCGGCCGTGTTCCAATTTCTTCTAAGGTAAGTCCCATTAGCTCCAGTAGGGTTTGGATGGAAGTAGTCATTATTGTTACAATCTATCGTAACATCGCTGCATGAAGTGGCGGGACCACGGCTGCTGTCTTTATACATGATATCTTTGGTTTGGTCTGTATGTCCGTTGTCATTTGCATTGTCATAGTTAGGTGCATTTTCCTGTACTGCTCCGAGGGTGTGGAATAGTTCATGGGTTGCTGTACCGCCATTACCCCAGCATTGCATCCAGATAACAGCATAATCAGGACCGTAGTTGTTTGCATTATTTTGGGTGCGGTCTGTATCACTACTCCTATTTGCAGCGCCACAGGTACCCGGGCGCTCGGTCTCTACAAAGATGACATATTTACGGTAATTACTATGATAGCCTTCTCGGTTAATCTTGTTGACTACTCCAGGATAATTATTATAGATAGCAGGGTTAGGCACATTGATGCTTCTTACCTCTACCACACAGTCACTATTACGAAGCAGATTGGCGCGCATACGATGGCCCGTCTTGTTGGCGGCAACAATAACATTAAAATCAATCATTCTTGCTGCGTCTCGCACTTGTTTTACTCGGTTAGCAGAAGCTTTTCCTAAATAAATAATGCTAATTTTGTAAACGCGACTATCACCGAGGCAACTAGCTTCCGGTACGGCTGCTGTCTCCATGCGTCCTTGTTTATTCATTTGTGCGCTACTTCCTCGACCTGATTCCTCAAGTTCTCTTAGTTTAAGCAACTGAGTTTTCTCTTTCTCGCTGTATACGCTGGTAGACTGAATGATATCCTCATTTGGTGCTGGCGCTTTATCACCCTTCTCCTCATATCCGTCACTACAAAGTATTGTTCCGTCATTAAGCTTAATTTCGTATTTTATTTCTTTGCATTCGCTTGATGTGGCCTTCTTTAAATCGCCCTGAGAGTTACTGAGCGATGCTGAACCAGAAATATCCGATGTGTTGTCATCGTGGTAATTGTTCCAAGCATAGTAGCTAAGCGCACCAACGATAAAAAGCAATGTACCAACTACAATTATTTCTATCAATCCAAAACCAGAGATATTTCGTTTCAAGTTGTTCATTTTGTCCTCACTTAATATTTATAGCGCTAATACTTAACTTGATTAAACTATTTTGTGTAGCTGTTAGTCAATTAATATATCTGACAGTTTTGATTCCGCTAATTAAGTTGCAGTGAATGGTGTATCTCAAGAAATAGTGCTATGATTTAGAAAAATAGGAACATAAAAAATGCCACCAGAAACACAAAACCCAGATTCGACGCAGACGACAGGTGCTGATCCGCAACAAACAGGGCTACCTCAGCAGACATCTCCGGTGGTTCCACAAACGCAAGAAGAGCAAATTCCTGTCGGTGATATTCAGCAGACGATGATACCAACCTCGACTACTGCTACTGTGCCACCAGCTGATACGTACGTTCAAACAGCGCAGCCAACTGTGCAATCACCCACCCAACCAACAACACAACCAACTAATGCACAAGCTCCTGATAGCATGCAACAGCCAGTCTCACCACAAGCATCAGCTCAACAGCCAGTCTCACCACAAGCCTCAGCTCAACAGCCAGTCGGCTTTGTTCCTGCTGGATTCGAGCAAGCAAATTTCATGGAAGCTAATCCCAGTCAGACTGGAGAATTAACTTCAAAGAAAAAGTCTTTCTTTTCAAATAAGCTACTAATTGCTGGATTATCACTCGGCGCGTTTGCAGTCGTGCTTGGGGGCGCTTTTGCCTACAATAACCTCTGGGTCGAAGATAAATCTGAAGTATTGATTAGCTATGAGAAGCTTGAATCATTGAGATTTCGGCATAGATTTAAAGTCGAAGACCGGCTCTTTCCTAATGTTAGTGTATTGAACGAGACATATTCGGTGGATGACGAAAAGCTACGACAAAAAGCCGTTGTTGAAGCGTATAAGGAAATTACCGATGAAGTAGCTGTCTATGAAGAATCATTCAATGACTATAATTCTTTGAGAGATCCGGATTTTGGCAAGCTGGCTAATCAGTACTTGGTTTTCGTAAAGAGATGTTCATCTTACACCTCTGAACTAAATAATGATCTAAATAAAATGGGACCTCATGTCAGCGATATTCGTGATGCTATTAAGCAAATCGATTCTCAGGAGAGGTCATTCAATACAGCCAGTAAAGACCAACAACTTCAGTTGATTATCAAGACAAAGGCCGATTATATAGAAATAAATGAAAAATTTTCTAAAGAGAAATTCAAGACTGTGGAGGTGACGAATATTCACAAAGCTTTGCTTAAGCTACTTAATGAAAACCTTGCTGTTATTGATGATGTTATTCGTGACTTTAATGATCCAACCAAGTTTGTGTTTGTTGGAAATGCCACAAAATTTTATGGCAGTGACGACTTCAGCGCTGCCACTAAGAGTGTTGGTACACAATTAAACGACGGGGTTTGTTCGAGTAAAACTGATAATCAGATGGGTGATGTATTTGATAAATTTGAGTTCGGAAAAGACGATAAAGAAATTCTAAAAACACTTGAGGTTTTGGAATAATTAATGAATCAGTCCAATCAACCCAATCCTCAATCCTACTTTCTGTCGGCAATTGAGGAAGCCCGTAGACCGACTGATATATTGCTCTTCATGACTACATTGGCGACTCTGCTCGCGATTCTAATAGTAATATCGGTTCTTACAAGCAACTTAGTACTATGGATTACTTTAGCTGTGGTGATACTTAGTCTTGTGCTGGTGAGAATTGACCAAATATGGCTACTCAATAACGCCATTGCTCTTGATGGGAGCAACTACACCTATCTGGATGATATTATTAAGGAAGTTTGCCATAACTTGGATGTTCATAATGTGCACACATTTGCAGTTCGAGATACCAAAGATCCTGTTTTTGTGATAGGTCATTTTAAGTATTTTAGTATTGTCTTCGATGCTGAATTTATGGAAGTGCTTAGTGAGGATGAAGCACGGGCAATGTTGGTTAGAGAAATCGCTCAGGTGAAATATAAATCTGCCGAGCTGAATTCTTTCGTCCGACCACTCGCCGAGAAATTATCAATTTTGGGCCTTGGCTCATTAATAGGTTGGATGTTTGGTTTTTGGTCAAGGAAGACAGAGGAAACTGCAAATAGGCTAGCGCTATTGTATACACGTAATCCACATACTCTGATCAAAGCTTTAGTTGTTTCAAAAATGGGTAGAAAATATTCTGAGCTTCTTGATGAAAAAGGCTTACTAACTCAAAATCAATTTTCAAAAGGTCCTATGCGTTGGTTCGCAAGTACGATTTCCTACGAATCATTTATGACTGTTCAAGCTAAAGAGATCTTAGAGTATGCAATAGAACAGAATATTCCAATCTCAGAAAACGCCCGCACACTGCTTCATGGCAAATAGACAGCATGCATGCACAGTATGTAAAACATAAGCATTTACAGGGGTAATTCCTGTTCACAGAAGGTGGCTGTGGGTGTACACTCACTTGAATGGGATTTGGAACAGACAGTTTATTTAGTCTAGCCAAAAACACTGGTATGGACGGGGGGACACTAAGGACTGCTACCGGTGCTGTAGCTGGTATAGCGGCTACAGCGGGGATAGCAAAGGGTGCGGCAGTTATTGTAGATCGTGGTGAGGTAGGAATCCGCCACAGGTTTGGAAAAGAAAAGCGCTATCGATTTGGCCGACGAAAGGGACAAGTAATAACAGTTGGACCCGGCGTCCACTTCCAGGTCCCATTAATGCATTCAATCAAGAAACTTAATTCAAACGAGATCACAACTGAGCTGAAGGAAGCAACACCATTTGTTCCAAGAGCAGAGTCCGACAGAGATGGCGGGGTGGATGAGTGGATCCAAATGAAGCTCGGAGCCACTGCTTTCTGGAAACTAATTGACAATACCGAACGAGTACACAGTCCAGCTCATCCAAGAGGCAAAGAAAGGCAGTTTGTGCGCACAAGCACTATGTCACGTGCCTTAGGTAGGTTAGCTAACGGGGGGTTTGGAGAAAAGGAACTCGTAGACCAAGACCAAGACCCTCCAGCGTATAGGGCCATGTATAAAGCCAATCGGCTTCACGAAGCTGTTGCAAAAACATGTGTTAATGGATTAAGGAAAGCATGTGAATCAGTAGATTCCTTGCAGGTTAGGGATGATGAGGGAATTGTTGCATTAACAAAAGAAATAACTGCAGAAAAATTAGCCAGCTATGGAGTCGAGCTTATTACAATTGCTTTTGATGATAAGGGTCCGAGCGCGGCAGATCGGACTGGTACATTAATTGGTGTCGCAATGAAAAATGGGGAAGATGGTGTAAGCACAGAAGAAGTTGGAGCAATCGCTGGCGCAGGTATTCCAGACGCTTAATTTAATCGTGCATATCGTCCTGAACATACTCGATCCAAATACCATCGGGGTCTCTGATAAAACAAAACTGATAGTTAATATCTGCATTTGCTGGTTCAGATGCGAAACTGATTCCTTGATCCTCTAACTCTTTTCGGACGTCCTCAAGTGAATCAACCCGAATAGCAAAATGTTTCATACCTACCTCGTGGACATTGTTTCCCACTGAGGCTCGCTGTTCCGGCTGGTCGGTCAAATCATCATACCAAAATAGTTCTAGTTTAAAGTTGCCAAGCTGTAAGAGCGCAATTTTCTTTTTCTTCTCGGCTACATATCTATTTTCTAGAATCTCAAAACCAAGTTTTTGGTAAAACTCGAGTGAGTTTTCGAAATTGCTAGCTGTAACTGCTACGTGGTGAATTGAGTGCATAGATTTATAATACATTACACACAGGAATAGTGAGGTAGGGTGCTCAGTTTAGCCACGGCTCCGTCATCTCTTCTGTAAAAAAGCCTTCTGGATGTGTGGCTTCAATAAAGCCGGCTAAAGACTCGAGATACATATCGGGGCTCCAAAAAAAAGGCACTTGTATGCCGGTAAAATCTCGTCCGCCGTAGTCAACACCAATCGTGTCCAGTAAGTATAACCAAAGGGTTCGACCCTTAACAGGGGAGAAATCTTGCAGAAAAATGACTAGGTTTTGCTATGTTCTTGAATTAGATCGTTAATGTAGTCAAAAGTCTTATCATCTGATGGTATTTGCAGGGTACAAAGCGTGAAAGATTTGTCTGGGTATTTGCTTGGAAATTCTAATATTTCATCTGAGCCATCAACAAATGACTGGCAGTCTGGATTAGTTTCTTTTTCGTATTTCAGAAAATCAGTTTTATTAATGAGTTGTTTAAGTTTCTTGAGCTCTGTTGAAGTCAGCTTGGTATGTTCTTCAAATGAACCATCACCGTATAATTTATACTCTTCAGAGCAAATCTTGTTTTCTGCACAAAGACCGCCCTGGTATCTGACTATCATTAAGACATCTGAATCGGACACTTCATTATCAACTGGCTCTTCTTCGCTATCAACCTGCCCCACCTCGTTACCTTGTGGTGCTTTGACGACGTTATATATTGACAACACGGACCATCCTAATATGAGGGCAATAACAAAGGCTACAAACAGAAAGATTATATGAACAAATCCTAAGTTGTATAGTTTGGAATTTCTTTTTGCCATCACGGTTATAATAGCACTAGCACAATAGAATAACGATATTCAGAATTGAATGATTTGGCAGGCCTGCCCGCCATGCTTGGCAGATGGGGAAGACGCAGCAAAGCTCCTATGCCGTTACTCCAGTACTTGAGAATACTCACTGTACTCGTGCTTTCAAGTGATTCACTTCTTGCGAACCCTAGGGTTCGGCTTGCTGCACGAGCGACCAATTAAAAAGACAGCCTATAGGCTGTCTTTTTAATTGGTACAGTACTAC
>CAZFKV010000036.1:0-9000 GCA_964519575.1 uncultured Candidatus Saccharibacteria bacterium
TGGGTTTATTCACCGATAGTTGCTTTGATGCTAGCCAGCTTGTATCCAATCTATATTTGGCTAACCTCGCTAAGCAGTGGGAAATGGCTTGATTACAAGGCAAAGATGAACAAGCACCTCGATATTGCCCTAGGAAGATTCACAGAATCGGTGGGTCAGATAAAAGTAGTAAAGAGCTTTAACCAAGAAAACCGCGAGGTTAATCATTATCGTCAGAACCTTAGTTCACTTATCAATTTCGCCAAACCTCAGTCGCTCCATTGGCATAAGAATGATATTTTGAGACGCACTATCCTCAATCTAATATTCTTGATGGTCTATATTTTCGTTTTCGTCAGAGCCGCTCAAGGAGAATTCACTGCAGGTGAAGCAGTAACGTTGATATTGTTTGCTTCGCAAATAAGGATCCCAATTTTTACTATTAGCTTTTTGGTTGACAGAACTCAGCGTGCCATAGCTGACAGTAAAGACTATTTCGAAGTCTTAAAGGTTAAACCAGAAGTGTCAGAAGCAATCAAAGCTAAGCCTCTTAATGTCAACCAAAGCAATATAGTGTTCGATTCAGTAACTTTTGCCTATCAAGGAGGAAAGACGGTTATTGAAAATGTATCATTCTTTATTGAATCAGGCCAAAAGGTAGCTCTTGTCGGCGAAAGTGGCGAGGGAAAGACAACAATTACTAACTTATTGTTAGGATTATACAAACCACAGAAAGGCCTAATAAAGATTGGCTACCAGGATATCTCAGAAGTACAAATCTCCAGTCTACGTCAACAAATTGGTGTGGTTTTTCAAGATCCAGCTCTATTCTCAGGGACAATTAAAGAAAATATTAGCTATGCAAATCCAAAGGCGACAACAAAAGATATTGAGAAGGCAGCCAAGGCAGCCAATGCTGACGATTTTATTCGATCTTTTACAAAAGGCTACGATACGGAAATTGGTGAAAAAGGCTTGAGACTGAGCGGTGGACAGAAACAAAGAATTGCAATCGCCCGAGCTATCCTAAAGGATGCTCCGATACTAGTATTAGACGAAGCAACAAGCAGTCTCGACAGTAAAGCCGAAGCAGAAGTCCAGAAGGCACTTAATAATTTAATGCACAACCGTACAACATTAATAATTGCCCATAGACTTAGTACGATAGCTCATGTCGACAAGATTATTACTCTCCAAAACGGTAGAATAGCAGAGATAGGTTCTCCAGCCGAATTAGCAACCACCGATGGGATATATGCAGAATTATTAGCTCTTCAGAATCCAACAGAAAGTAATAAAAAGAAGCTAAGTAAGTTTGAAATATTGCAGTGATCAGTATTACACTAAATAAGCTAATAATAGAAAGATACAATCAAAATGCCCGACAAAGATGATTCTGCTCAGCAAAATAGTCAAAATGATAACAATCAACCAGCTCAAACCCCCAATCAAAATATTCAAACTGCAGCGCCTGTAGTAAGTCAGGCTGTTAGTTCTGAAAAGGTCATGCCTCAAACCAACCTACTTGCTGTGCTAAGTCTCGTTTTCGCTTTCTTGTTTAATGTTGTTGGTCTGATACTCGGAATTATTTCTCTAAAGCAAATCAAAAAAACGGGTGAACAAGGCAAAGGTATTGCTATAGCGGGAATAGTCATTTCTTCAATAAGCATTTTTATTACTACCTTAACTATTCTGCTCTTTACTCTTGGTATAATTGCTGGCTTTAATGCCTATCAAGATTGTGTAGAAAATGGTGGGACCAATTGTGATATAGATAGTTCATCGATAGAAGAAAAGGAACCAAAAAACACATCAAAAGGCACTGTAGCAGTTGACACCTATACTAACGCCGGTGAATTACGAGTCAAAGTAAATTCAGTCAAAGAATATGATGGTGGTGATTTTAATAAACCCAACCAAGGAAATATTTATTTAAATGTCGAAATGGAAATTGAAAACGATGGATTCGATACGAGAAATATAAGTGGTATATATGCCTCAATTAAAGATGATGAGAATAACAAATATAACGTTTCTTTTGTTTCGGTGCCTCAAGGTAGCCCGACAATAGATGGCGAGCTCCCTAGTAAGCAAACTGTCAAAGGTATTGTGGGGTTTGAAGTCGCTAAGGATGCTAAGGGTCTTGTGCTTCAATTTGAGAGTGGCAAATTCGATGGTAAAAATGCATTTATAGATCTAGGGCGTTAGTTATCCACAGACTCAACAGATATGATTCTCATAAAACTTAAAAAAGTCTAATTTGATACTATTGAATTGACCGTTTGTGATGGTAGTTAATCATTTAACAATCTGTCTGCAAGAATAGGAGGTCGCATTATGCGATCCGTATTTAATTAATATCCCGAAATTAAAGAATGGCTATCGCCATCCGAGAGAGTTTTAGCTCATGCTGAAATAGCTCATTTACCAAGAATATTATGGAAGGACGAAGTATTAGACTATGCCGCTCAAGCTGTTTATAGCGGAGGTGTCTGCTTGCTTGTGCCAACTAACCTGCGATTGATTCTAATCGACCAGAAGTTCTTTGATCTAAAAGTTGATGGCTTTTCTTACCTTCGGATTGACACAGTTGAGTCCGACCAAGGTATGGCTTTTGGCTGGGTTAATATTATGCTACCAGGCCGAACCATAGAATTGCGTTATTTAAGACAAAAAAGTGTAAGCAAATTATGTAACATTATTACCGAGCATGTAGCTCGTCATCATGCATCACTTTCAGTACCGACACAGCATATCACGGCAACATTAGAACCAGAGATAGATATGGATAGTATGCTTAATCAGCTTGAGCGACTTATGTTACTGCGTAGATCAGGCGTTATTACTGAACTAGAATTCTTTGAACAAAAAGAGCGCGTCTTGCGTGCCAGTCCTCACGTATTGGACGAACAACGTCGTAGATTCAATAATCTAAATCCCTACGAACTGGGAGCAGGCAGAGATTTGGCGCCAGACCCGAAAAAGAATAGTTTACATTTGCTATAATATTTTCACTTAAACAGGTGCTCTTATTTTATGAGTAAACTAAATAGGTCCTTAGTATTGATTGCAGTGCTAATCATATCGTCAGTTAGTGTATACTACCTCTTCAAAGGTGATAATAATTCACCAGAAGAACAAATAGTTTCAGAACAAGAAAGCGAGACAGTGTTGAAAGACAATCAAGCGCCCAAAGGAAGTATCAATCAGCTAGCAAAGCCAAAAACAGGTGACGAAGTTGCTGTAATCTCTACCAGTAAGGGCGATATTACAGTTCGACTTTTCCCTGAAGCTGTCCCAGAAACTGTAAAAAACTTTACCGAGCTAGCACGCTATGGCAAATACAACGACGCACCATTTCACCGTGTTATAAGAGATTTCATGATCCAAACTGGTGATTTCGAAAAAGGCAACGGAATGGGTGGCTATAGCTATAAAGGCGAAAACACTAAGATTGATGATGAGTTTCATCCTGACCTGAGCAATCTTCGCGGTGCAGTAAGTATGGCTAATTCAGGACCCAACACTAATGGTAGCCAATTCTTCATTGTTCAAGCTAAAGACGGCACACCCCACCTCAATAATGTGCATAGTGTGTTTGGTCAGGTAATTGAAGGAATGGATGTTGTCGATGAGATTGCAAACAGTAAAGTTGATACTTCTGATCGACCAGTCGAAAAGATAACGATCACCAACATTATTTTGAAAAAATACTAATTATCTGATGATAAGCCATTACGTAAATAGGCTATAATCTCACTAACTTAATAGGACTACTACTGGCATTAAATGAAAGACGCGAAACCTGTTCAACGATTACTACATTCACTAAGATCAGAATATAAATTCTTGTTTTTACAGCGTTGGATTTACATCATTGTTGCGTTATTGATAATGTCTAGCTTTCTCTGGCTTGTGAATAGGATTTAGAGACTAACTAAAGCACCCATTACTAGCAGTGAAAGCAAATACTGACTTGATTCAATTATCCACACCTCGCGTTTTTGCCTATGCCGAACTGAATTAATCAAAGTCGGGGCGGCCACAAATCCCAGCCATGCCCACATGCCCACAATTACACCATCAGTGATTGAGCCTTCCAATTTTAAGGCAATACCTGCGAACTGAACAAATTGGCTTAATACATAAGCGGTGAAAATATTAATTCCTAGTATAGCTATGTAGTCCTGCCAACTGTGAGGAGTTGATATATGTGAGATCCCATTAGCTTGTCGCCAAGAATCACCGAATAACCAACGTGAATACCAAACGACATTTATCGCAGTGGCCGCAAGTGCTGCTAACATAACAACCCAAATATTTGCGTATGTTTCCAACATACTTTCTAGTATAAATGATTTAATGGATTAAATATATAAAAAACAACAACTTACTCTTGAAGTGCCTATGGTTAGTTGCTATACTCCCTACACTATATACAAGGAGACAAAAATGAAGAAAATAACCGTTTTTAGTACGACAACCTGTGCATATTGCCCAATGGTTAAAGAATGGCTCAAGAATAAAGGGCTTGATTATGAAGAAGTAATTCTCGACAAAGACCCAACTCGTCAGCAAGAAGTAATGCAAAAGAGTGGCTCACTTTCTGTACCGGTAACCATCATTGAGCAGGACGATGGTATGGAGCAGGTAATTATTGGTTATAATCCAGGCCAGCTGGCCTCTGCAACAGCCGCCTAATAGGTTTAAGTATTTACTTAAACAAACCAACGTGCTATCATTGATGTAATGAGTACTGACGATACTGAATATGACGTAATTATGATTGGCGCTGGCCCGGCTGCTCTTACTGCTGCTATATATACGTCCCGCGAAAACATCAAAACACTTCTTATTGAAAAAGGTGTTATCGGGGGTTTAGCTGCGATTACTGACCAGATTGACAACTATCCTGGATTTGCCGATGGAGTCGAGGGTTTGAAGCTCTCCGAACAATTGCGCAAGCAAGCTGAGCGCTTCGGTGCAAAAATTGAATTGGATGAGGTAATAGGGATTGAAGATCACGGTGGCATTAAGATTGTAAAAACGCATAGCGGAGACTTAAAAACAAAGGCGATTCTGATAGCGACTGGGAGCGATTGGGTGAAACTCGGCGTACCAGGCGAGGCTGAGATGTATGGGCGTGGTGTACATTATTGTGCTACTTGTGATGGTGCATTCTATAACGATAAGCGGATAGTGACTGTTGGAGCCGGTAACAGCGCTGCTCAAGAGAGTCTCTTCCTTACTCGTTTTGCGAGTCATATTGACGTACTAATTCGAGGGGAAAAGTGGAAAGCAAGTGATGTCTTGATTGATGAGATCAACAAGAATCCTAAAATCGATGTTCATTTCAATATTACAACAGAAGAAATTATTACTAAAGACAACAAAGTCGTGAAAGTTCGTGGTCATGATAAGACCACAGGTAAAGACGTCTTCTTTGAGACTGACGGTGTTTTCCCCTTTGTTGGCTTGAAGCCAAATACTCAGTTCCTCAAAGGGTCTCATATTTTATGTGATGATCAAGGTTTTGTTCTGAGTAATCTCGATTTGGAAACCAACGAAAAAGGGATTTTTGTAGCGGGGGACGTCAGAAGTGGATCCACCATGCAGATTGCAAGCGCAGCAGGAGAAGGCGCCACGGCTGCCCTACATATACGCGAGTACTTAGAACACTCAGCTTAAATCGCTGAAGTGTGTCTATAATCCCCTCGCCTACTTGTGTTCAATTAGTTTATTAGGTAAACTAAATACAATATGGCGCTTCACAATTTCACTACATACCAAGCAGGCGTTCTCCAGGCTCGGGCTTATCGCAACCTTCGCGAGTTTATGACTACTCATCTCAAGGAACATAATTACACCATGATGGAGTGGGCACTTGTAGGGTTGGTCTACGATTATACGTCCGAAGGCGGAGCAAGAGTTGGTCAGCTGGCAACTATTCTGGATGTCGAAATATCGCTCGTTACTAATATGCTGAATACTTTAGAGGGCCGTGAATTAATTAGTCGAATAATAGATCCCACAGATAAACGCGCTCGTCGGGTTGTGACAACACGCAAAGCTGAAGCAGATGTAAAGAAAATAGAGAAGAAGCTACGAATCGAGATGCGCAAATGGCTCGGTAATGTCAGCGGCCGTGAACTCCAAGGCTACGTGCGTACATTACAAAGCCTCGCCACAAACTAGAAGCAAATTTTCATAGGTCTGATGAGAGTGATGATTGCTTTACTTTATAAAATAAAGTAATAATCAATCGTCATGAATTTTGGATGTGCTAGAATTGGCATGTAATGAAAAATATCAACTTGAGAATATTCTTAAAATTAGTTTGGTTTGCCAATATTTTACTCATTCTCTTCGGCTGGTTTACGGCTCATTCAGACAATCTGATTAATGGTTCGTTTCCCAATATATTGATAGCAGTGGGTTCATTACTTGGGCTGCTGGCGACATTTCTGATTCTGACTCAGTTCATTCTTATTAGTGGGGCAAGATGGATGGACAGTGTCTGGGGGCTTGATCGACTTGCTGGAAGCCATCGGCGAAACGGTAAGATATTATTCTTTTTCATCTTGGGGCATTTCACTTTCATTGTTACGGGCTATACCTTGCAAGCTAATCTCGGACTTGATCAATTGTTCAGCACATATTTCGGGCTCATTACTGGTGCCTTGTATATGACTATGGCTTCACTAGCTTGGCTGTTAATTGTGGTAATTGTTGGTAGCAGCATCGTTATGGTCAGGAAACGGCTTCCCTATGAGCTGTGGCACACCATCCATTTCTTGACCTATCTAGCGGCATCGTTACCTCTACTGCATCAGCTTGAACTGGGTCGCACTATAACTATTCCATGGTTTACTTGGTATTGGATAAGCCTCTACCTATTCTCATTTGCAACCTTGCTGTGGTTTAAATGGCTCCGTCCGGTTCTGATTTATATTCGGCACAAATTCGTGGTTGATGAAGTTGTAGCAGAAGCGAATGGTGTTGTTTCAATTTATATAAGTGGTAAAAATCTCGAGCAATTCACTTATAATGCCGGACAATTCGCGTTTTGGTGGTTTATCAGTAAAGAACTTTGGTGGCATCCACACCCATTTACAATCAGCAGCAGCCCAGGCGATAGTCGGCTACGCATCACGGTCAAGGCAATTGGCAAAGGCAGTGCTGCCGTGCAGCAGGTTCAACCTGGAACCAAATTACTGATTGACGGACCGTATGGGCGATTCACAAATGTGGTCCAAACCCACAAGAAACGACTGTTCATCGCCGGTGGTATCGGTGTGACTCCGCTTGCCTCGCAACTTAATTCACATAGCTCGATTGACGATACTTTGATTTATTCGGCGCGCACGATGAAAGATTTGGCACTACGCAAAGAACTATCCCAGACTCAGGCAAGATTAATTGCCGTTTTAAGTGAAGAGAAACTCGAAGGGACCTATAACGGCTATCTATCAGAGAATATTTTGACAAAGGAGGTTAAGGATCTTAATCAACATGATATCTGGCTGTGTGGTCCTCCGCCAATGATGGATGGTATAGAGAAAATGTTACTTGGTATGGGGGTGTCTCAGAACCAAATTCATACCGAACGATTCAGACTTTGATATACTTTATAAAGATATAATTGGGAGATTAGCAAGTGGCAGATTTTAATCAGATTCTAGATGCAGGCGATGTTGATGGTGGTATTGTCAATACAGTGATTGAGATTCCTAGAGGATCGATTAATAAAATTGAGTGGAATCGCAAATTAGCAATATTTGAACTTGATCGGGTTGAGCCTGGTATTTTTGCCAAGCCAGCTAATTATGGTTTCATTCCGCAAACGCTAGATGAAGATGGTGATGAGCTCGATACGGTTGTGATTACTGAGGAGGGTATCCCAACTGGAGTATTCGTGAAAGCTCGTGTTATTGGCATCATTCATTTTGTTGATGACGGTGAGAACGATCATAAAGTAGTCTGTGTTCCAGAAGATGATCGGCATTTCGGTAAGATAACATCACTTGATGAGTTGAGTGAAAACCTGAAAAAACAGCTCGAACACCATTTTAGTCATTACAAGGACCTCAAGGGCGGCGGTACCGTCGTAGAAGGTTGGGGTGATATCGAAGCTGCTAAAATCGTCATCAAAGAATCCATCGAACGCTACAAAAACGAGGCGTAGGAATATGTCTGACATCGCTTTACCAGATGGCGATGAAGAAATTGTTTTTCAAGGAAAAATAGTCGAGGTAGTTCGTCAACCAATGAAAATTGGCCAAAAATCGTTAGACTTTGAATTCGCTCGTCGCTCGCCCGGTACACGGCTGATTATTGTCGACGTCGAAGCTAAGAAAATCATACTAACGAAAGAATATAGAACCGAGCTCAAAAGTTATGACTATCGTTTACCGGGTGGCAAAGTGTTCGATGCCTTGAGCGAATATAATGAGTACCTAGAAACTGAAAAAGATATTTTGGAATCAGCGATTGAGCGTGCAAAAATCGAAGCGCGTGAAGAAACTGGCATTATCGCCGAGGATATTGAGCACATCCACACATCAGTTAATGGCGCCACAATGATATGGGATCTCTTCTATTTTGTAATATCTAAATGGACGCAAAGCAATCAAGAGCTTGAAGCTGGTGAAGACATTTCCATTGAATGGGTTAGTTTCGACCAGGCGCGAGAATATGCATTATCAGGACAGATTAGCGAAGACCGATCGGTTGCAGTATTGTTCCGTTGGCTGAATGGTAAGCAATGATTAAAGGGATTTGTTTTGATGTATCAGAAACTTTGCTGATTCGTGATGATGAATTTAACAAGCAGTTGCGGGATTTGAGGAACAAGCTATTTGCAGATGCAACTGGCTCTAAAGACCCACAGCAAGATTATTTGAAAGCATATAAAAATGCAGGTAGTCATTCGGCGGTATTCAGTCAGCTTGGATTCGCGACTGACTATTGGCAAGGCCAAATTAAACATCTTGATGCTGACTATCAATATCAAAAAAACGA
>CAZFKV010000037.1:0-8718 GCA_964519575.1 uncultured Candidatus Saccharibacteria bacterium
GTGTATAATCATAAGTGCTCTATGATGGATGCGTTTCAGATGATTTTTTCCTGAACTCCATACGCACGGGAATCTTATTATAGTTAGCGCCGTGGTGTTAACTTGCGGATACCCACCTAGTAAAATGCTAGGAAAAAGCTCTGAAGCGTACCCATCTAGAGTTTCTAATTTGTAATTCACCCTGTAAATACTATAGATACATCTATATTTTTAGAAAGAAGAGACCAATGACAGAGCTTGAGGCACAAGAAGAGTTCGTATCATTGGCGCTAGCAATGGGCTGTGGTGTTGTGCGGTCAGATGGTGAAATTAAATTATTGAGTGAGTCTGGCGAAGCGGTACACACATTTATTCGCGAAGATAAAACTACATGGCTAGATTTGGTAGAGCAACTAAAACAGATTTCTGAATCAGCCGTAGAAAAGGCCCCAGTAACATTCGGTGTTCATGATCGAGAAGACCTAATAATATACACCGACGGAGGTTCCAGAGGTAATCCTGGTCCGTCCGCATCAGGTTTTGTGATTATGGACAGCAAAGAACAGATCCTTGGTGAAGGCGGGGAGTATCTCGGTGTCACAACTAATAACCAAGCCGAATATCAAGCAGTGAGACTGGCATTGGAGTCAGCACTAAAATACCATCCAAAGAACATAGAGTTTAGAATAGACAGTCTACTGGTAGTGAATCAGATGAATGGTGTTTACAAGATTAAAAATCGCGACCTGTGGCCGATTCATAGTGCTATAAAAGAGCTAACCAAAGAAATAAACGGATCTGTTAAATTCATTCATATCAGGCGCGAGTTCAACACACTTGCTGATCAGAAAGTTAATGAAGTACTAGACGCTCAAACAGATTGAAATTCTGTTTAATGGACTATTTCGTAGATATAGTTACAACATGTTTGAAGGCGACAGGTTCTTCTACGGCTAGCTGAGCCAGTACTTTTCGGTCTAACTCAATGTTGTTTGATGCAAGTTGCTTGATAAATTTACTATATGAAACACCATCAAGTCTTGCGGCTGCATTAATTCGCTGTATCCATAGTCGTCTGAAGTCTCGTTTTCTATTTCGTCGGTCTCTGTATGAATATTGTAATGCCCGTATTACGGCCTGTTTACCCATTCGATAGCTAGTACGTCTACGATGTTGCATCCCTTTGGTGCTTTGAAGAACCTTCTTGTGTCGATTTCTAGCAGGAACTGATCGTTTTATTCGCATATTACAACCCTCCCATCTGACTCTTAACTTTTGTCATATCGGCGCTGCTGACATCATGATTCAGCGAGTATCCGCGTTTTCTACTACTAGATTTCTTTTGAAGGAAGTGATTTTGAGATGGACGGCGATGAAGAAGCTTACCAGATCCGGTAACTTTGATTCTTTTGGCTGCTCCACTATGGGTTTTGCGCTTAGGCACGGTAAGTACTCCTTAAAACTATTGTTAGTTGCTTGCCTGCAAAACTCGCATCTTGTTCTATTGAACTAATATCAGCGAATTGCGCAGTTACTTTTTGAAGAAGCGATGCTCCAAGTTCTTTATGTGCCATTTCTCGGCCTCTAAAGAAAACGCTGACTCTAACAATATGACCACTTTCCAGAAAATCACGTATTTTCTTTGTCTTTATTGCTAAGTCGTGTTCGCCGATTTTTAAACCAAATCTGATTTGTTTTACGTTTACGGCTTTCTGACGTTTTTTGCCTTGTTGCTGTTGTTTTGTTTTTTTGTATGAATACTTTCCCCAATCTAGAATTTTACAGACTGGAGGCTTCGCATGTGGGGAGACTTCTACGAGATCTAAACCAGCTGTTGAAGCTAGTTCAAGAGCTTTATCAGTTGACACTACGCCAAGTTGATTCTCATTTTCATCAATCAACCTTACTTCTTTAACGCGAATTTGTTGATTAATACGAGTGTTCTGATCGTTTTTTATTGAATGCTCCTCATTCTCATGCTTGCAAGCTAAAATTGTATCAAACAAATCCTACTGAGGTCAACCACTGTTTGTGAAGATTTCAGTTTCTTGAGATTTAATTAGCACTATCGTGAACGAATAGCGTTTGCTAATGCTTTCTTTTCTTCGACAGAAAGCGATAGTTTGGCTGTACCGTTAATAATATCTTTCGTATAGATGCGCGTACCATCACGACTATGGATGGCGGTCACTATAAAACCCGTATCAGTATGGTCGAGAATGCACAAAACAAAACTCTGGTCACCACCCGTGTCTTTAAAGGGGTTAAATCTGATAAGGGCTGTTTTCTGTAATGATTTTTGGGCAATTATCCTCAAGTCAGAATAGGTTTTTTGAATTTGTTCCTGTTGTTGCATTATATTTTTATTACTAGCAGCAAGTTCTCCTAAGAAAGTATTTAAATCAGTATGTTTCGTAATTGAATTAATTTCTTTGATATTCTTCTTCAGATTATTGAGTTTTAAGAATGAGACAACTATCAGAACACTAGTCAAAGCGAAATAGGCGATAAGTAATAATGATTTAGTATCTTCCATCCAAAATTAAGTATAACCGACTTTGATTATTGCTTGAATCTATATTGCAGGGATTCTGCAATATGAGGAATCTCAATTGTGGTTGAATTCTCAAGATCAGCAATTGTCCGGCTCACTTTGGCTACTTTTACGTAAGCCCTACTGCTTAATTTCATTCTTACTGCTGCTTTATCAAGTAGGTCTTTGGCTGATTCAGACAGTAAACACTGTTCAATTATCTGTTGATTGGTTATATATGCGTTTAGAATAGTTTCGCTTTCGTATCTGTTGGCTTGCAGAGCCCTGGCTGTGTCGATTGCATCGATTAGCGATGTTGATGATTGATCGGCAGTTGTTTCCTTCTCTAAAATTCTGGATTGGTCAATCCTTGCAACATTGACGTTTAGATCAATCCTATCCAGCAAAGGCCCAGATACGCGTTTTGAATACTGGTTGATTTGATGTGGAGTACAGACACATTCTTTGTCAGGATCTTCATAATAACCACAAGGACAGGGGTTTTGAGTAGCAACAAGGATGAATTGAGCAGGGTAGCTAACTTTAGATTCTGCCCTTGAAACACTGATTATGTGATCTTCCATCGGCTGACGTAGTGTTTCGAGTACTTGCCTAGGGTATTCTGGCAATTCATCAAGGAACAAGATGCCGCGGTGACTAAGACTAATTTCACCTGGTTGTGGATTACGACCGCCACCGATTATTGATATATAACTCGCAGTATGATGCGGCGATCTTACAGGTCTTTCCTGGATTATTCTGCCATCATTAATTCCAGCAATACTATGTAGGCTCGTAACTTCGATGATCTCCTCAAGATTCATTATCGGCATTACTGAAGCCAATGCTTTAGCTAGCATACTTTTCCCAGTACCTGGTGGACCAGAGAGAAGTATATTATGTCCACCGGCAGCTACGATCTGCATTGCTCGTTTAGCCTGCTCTTGACCTCTAATATGAGAAAAATCCGTTGACTTGCTACGCCTCGAACGTCTAAGTGTCTGTTCTCGATAACGATGAGTGGCTTTTGGAATCTCAATTTCACCACTGAACATCTGCACGATTTGCTTCAATGAAGAAGCACCAATTACTGATACACCTTCTACCAAAGACGCCTCATCACTATTATCAATTGGAATAATTAAGTGCTTGATACCTAGTTTACGAGCAAGTTGAGCATGAGACAGAGCACCCTTAACGCGACGCAAGCTACCACTGAGGGATAATTCACCAACAAACATATAATCATCTGGATTAATTCTAATCTGTCCTGATCTCTGCAAAATAGCTATAGCTAAAGGAAGATCGAATCCACTACCACTTTTCGGTACATCAGCCGGGGCTAAATTTAGAGTAATTCTCTTCCTAGGAATTACTAGCTTAGAATTATTCAATGCACTCCTTATGCGTTCTTTCGATTCATCGACGCTCTTACTTGGTAAACCGACAATAACAATCGATGGCAGGCCATTTGTCACCTCACATTCAACGTTAATGAGTAGGCTCTCGTTACCGTTCAAGCTACCCGTCTTAATACTGGAATTACCAAACTCTTCCATACACATTCCTCATTCAGGTCTGATTCTAATGACCATAATTGTAGAGTGCAAAATCTCTTTATATAAACAGCGGCCCGAGGGGCCGCTGTTGTTGGTATGTAACCGTTTTTGTTTTTGAGCACTTTTTTTATTCAAAGCGCTAGATACAGATTAGAATACAGGTCTTGCAGTGTCAATAGTGTTTTTTACAATTGTTAAAGCGCTTGTGGATAACTAAGTCTGCGAGTTTTGATTCTATTGCTTTAAATGTCCTAAATTTGCAGTAAATCCAGGACGCTTATTTCCCGATTAACAGTAAATGGCTACTCACGGGTTGCTACTATATAAATATTTTTTGCGTGACCAGACGGTGCCATTCAAGCTAGATTGCTAATACATTCTGGCGTCGCCTAAATACATATTTGTGCGTGGGTTAATTAAAGACAATCACTCAATCAAAACTAACCAACACAATTCACAAAGTACTTGCTTAGTGTGCGTCAAGCATTTTTTGAATGGCTATAATTAATCTGCCGGTAAAATAGCTTAGAGTGATCACGAAGGTTAATTGGAGAGACGTAAAAAATATCTGCAAGCATCTTTGAATAACTTGTCCTTGGTTTTGATTTACTTTAAAAGTGCCTGAGCATGTAATGCAGAATCATTTAAATAATATGTGACTTAAAGATTAATAACGCCATGCTAATACGGAGCAAACGTAATTTGGGTATATTAATTAACTAATACAAGTACAAAACACCCGAAATAACATGTGTTCACGGTAGTTTATTGTAGAAACAACAACAAAGGTTAGTACTTACCACAAGATATACATAGTAAATAGTACAACAAAAAATCTGAACAATTATGTTGACCTTGATAATTTCTAATGTTAGTATTTTATAGTTCTTTAAAAACATAGCTGTAGAGCGTTACAAGTGAAAGTTGTGCATTTTTATCGCTCTACTGCTTAACCCTTAGATTTACATCTGAGGGACGCTGTTCTTAATTTAATAAGTTAAGAACAGAAGTTAGGGTACCAAGCGCCACATAATTTGAGAAGTGTAGGGCGGTTTTGTTACCCTAACCCTTGAGTAAAATAAACAAAATATAAAAGACGCCTTGATTGGTGTCTTTTATATTTTTATCCGGTCTATATACTCTTAAGGATAGTGGATATTAACAATTATTCTAAAAGTAGCTACCGGGGTGTTCTGTTTGTAATGATTATTGTGCTTACTGTTGTGGTTACTCAATTTTCTCCAATCAATCATCCTCTTTTGATACCCCTTGCTGTAGTCCTGACATGCTTAAGTCTATTTGTCATAACAATCTTATTTTTAAAATCTATAAATATTAGCTATAAACTTCATTTTGTTGCCGGCTTCTATGTAATCGTAGGGGTGGTTCTTAGTTTACAGTCGCTTCACCAGTTGCATTTTAGCGACCTATTAATGATTGTCGGCCTTTCATTTCTACTAAATCTTTACTCAAAAAGATAATCAGCTGTTCTACTATGTATTACAATTGTTATAATGCTTATTAATGGATAACAAAACACCTAATTCTCCTTTGAATTTGAATGCTCCGAGTGTGGGCATGGAAGTACCTACGTTTTCTGGTAAGTCGGAAAAAGCTAATGGTAATGATTTGTTGTCATCTGGAACTCCGGAAAAACCAATAAGAGCTGCTGCACCCCAAGAAATTGGCCCAACTAATAGCGGAGAACAAGCTAACCAAAATTCCGGAATGATGCTTCCTGCGGTTGTAGCTCCAGATCCAGTCGTTGACGATTCAACTGCGGTCCAACCAATCAACGCGACTACAGTCAGTGATGATAATGCAGTTGGTCCAGCCAAGGCAGATGATGTTGATATTGTCGAGAAAGAATGGGTAGACAGAGCTAAGCAAATTGTAGAAGAGCACAGGGATGACCCTCACAAACAAGAGCAGGAAGTAGAAAAGCTCCAAACTGATTATCTTAAGAAACGCTATGGAAAAGAAATAAAAACAAGTGATGTATAACTGTGGGAATAATTGATGTCTGGAATAATCATCATCATCGTCGTTCTAGCCATCCTGTCAGGGGTTGTTGCTCTGACATTCCTCCGATATAGAGGTATTTTACGTTATGCCAAAGGGGTTGAGCGTGGCTTGAAAATGGTGCCAATGTTGATACATTTGCCACCAGCTAGTGATGATACGGAAATCGGCACAAGAGATGTTAGAGATGTACTTCAAGAGAAGGTATCGCAGGCAGAGGTTCTTTATAACATCATTGCCAGTACCGCTCAAAAGGGATTTAAAAGTACGTTTTATGGTCAGCGCCACATAGCATTTGAAATAGTGGCATCAAGAGGTGGTGGAGTTCAGTTCTATGCTGCCGTGCCTGTTGTTTTAGTAGAAATAGTTAAGCAAGCAGTTGTCAGTGCTTATCCGACAGCTCAGCTACAAGAAGTCGAGGAGCATAATATATTTAGTCCGGTAGGCAAAATAAGCGGAACAATAGGTGGAGAAATCGTACTTAAAGAAGACTCTGTGTATCCGATTGCCACTATTCAACAAACAAGACGCGATAGTATGCAGGCACTAATTAATGCTCTAAGCACTTTAGGTCCAGAAGATGGAGCGGCTGTCCAAATCCTTATGCGCCCGGCTGCTGTTGATTGGGAAAAGTCTTCTAAGAGTCATGTAGAAAAGATGAAAAAGGACAAAGCTAAGCATGGGCATGGTGCAGTAACAGGTATCAGAGATTTAATAACTGTCCCGCTAAAACCACTTGAAGCTAAAGAAAAAGCACCTGACGAAAAACAACTAAGTAGCCTAGAGCAGAGTCAAGTCGAAGCAATAGAAGAGAAGACCAGACATCCAGCCTACGAGGTCCTCATACGCGTTGTAAGCTCGTCTAACACGGCCAATAGGTCCCAGTCGGTGCTGAACAACATTGTCTCTTCTTTCTCGCTCTACGACTCTCCTGGACTGAATGGCTTTAAATATAAAGGCGCAAAAGAAATAGAAAATTTTGTTACCGCATTCATATTTCGTTTTTTCCCTCCAGAACTTAAAGATAATATTCTTAACAGTGTTGAACTTGCTACCTTATTTCATTTTCCTGATCAGCAGTTTACCTATACCTCTCAACTGGATCGCCAGCAAGCCAAACAAGTGGACGGTCCGAAAGTCTTATCTGATAAAGGTCTATTACTAGGCCATAACGTCTTCAGAGGGATTAAGAAAGAGATTAGATTAAGTATAGATGACCGAAGAAGACATGTTTACATTGTCGGACAAACAGGTACTGGTAAATCTACTTTTCTAGAGAATATGATCCTTCAAGATATGGTTGAAGGAAATGGTTTGGCGTTTGTCGATCCTCACGGAGACGGGGCAGAGAAAGTTATGTCTATGATCCCAAAGAGTCGTACTGAAGATGTTATTTATTTCAATCCAGGCGATATGGATAATCCACTTGGTCTTAACTTGTTTGAATTCGAAACTGACAATCAAAAAGACTTCCTTATACAAGAGGCAATTAACATGCTTTATAAACTCTACGATCCACAACACCAAGGTATTATTGGTCCTCGTTATGAGCACTGGTTTCGTAATGCTGCACTAACTCTAATGGCAGACCCTAAGGGTGCCACCTTCATAGAAATACCTAAAATATTTACGGATAAACAATTTGCAAAAGAAAAATTGGCCTATGTGAAAGACCCGACAGTATTAGATTTCTGGAATAAGGAAATGGCCCAAACTAGCGATTACCACAAAAGCGAAGTTCTTGGTTGGTTTGTGAGTAAATTCGGTGCTTTCGTGAGCAACGAAATGATGAGAAATATTATTGGTCAAGTTGGCGGATCCTTCGATTTGAGAGAAGTTATGGATAAAAAGAAGATTCTAATTGTAAACCTTTCCAAGGGAAGAGTCGGGGAGCTGAATTCTAAGTTACTGGGGATGATTTTTATAATGAAATTCCAAGCTGCCGCAATGAGCAGGGCTGACATTCCCGAAGATAAAAGAATTGACTTCAGTCTATATGTTGATGAGTTCCAGAACTTTTCTACAGATTCATTTGCAACAATTTTATCTGAAGCTAGGAAGTATCGACTAAATCTTATCGTCGCTAATCAGTTTATCGGTCAGCTGACTGAGGAAATTCGTGATGCTGTTTTTGGAAACGTAGGTACGATTATTGCTATGAGGGCTGGAGCCACAGATGCTGATTTCTTGGTAAAACAGTTTACGCCGATCTTTGATTCTCAAGACATAATTAAAATTCCTAATCATAATGCAATTGTCCGGTTAATGATTGGGGGTATTCCTTCTCAACCGTTTAGCATGAATACCTTGCCACCGTTTGGCGAACCCAACGACCAGTTGTCAACAGCTCTAAAACAATTATCCGCTTCGAAGTATGGACGAGAAAGGTCTGGAGTTGAAAAAGAGATTTTTAAGAGGTTAGAGACCAAAGCCCCACCTGCACGAAAACCAGCAATCGGACCTAGTGGTCGGCCAGGGCTTGCTGGTGCTCCAGCAAGAGGCCTACCCGCGGGTCAGATTCCGTCAAACATCAAGAAACCAGGGGCAAATTCTTTCCTTGACGAATGGCTTGCTAAGAAAAGACTTGATGCAAAATCTGTTCCTAATAAGATGAGTAACTTGCCA
>CAZFKV010000038.1:0-8665 GCA_964519575.1 uncultured Candidatus Saccharibacteria bacterium
AATTAGTTCAAATAACGGTTTCATTATTGCGATTATAACTCTTGAAATAACAGAACTAAAAAGGATGACAACTGCAAAAATAATCAGAAGTCCGCTTCTTTCAACACTCCTTAAGCTCGCTTTTAAAGACTCTGGAGCAACCGCATACAATATTCGTGAACCATCTAGTGGCGGGATTGGTATCAGGTTAAATATAAAGAATCCAAGATTAATCTGTACAAAAAGTTGTAATATCGTCTGGAATCCTTCATTGGGGAAGTCAATAAACCTCAACCAGATGCCAGTAACAACTGCCAGCACAAGATTGGTAGCTGGCCCTGCTACGGCAACTATAGCCTGCCCCCAATCGCCATAACGAAGCCTATAGGGATTGAAAGGAACCGGTTTTGCACCACCAAACACTGGCAACCCGAGGATAAACAGTCCAACTGGTAGCAGGAGGGACATAAACGGATCGATGTGTGCCAGAGGGTTAAGGGTTAATCTCCCAGAATGTAGTGCAGTATCGTCACCTAACCAGTAGCTTGCATAACCATGCATCGCTTCGTGCAGCGTAACCGATAGCAGCAGTAGCATAATGAATATAATAATTAGAAGTAATGAATCCATAGATTAACAGTATATTCTAAATTCAGTCTTGACTAAAGCCCGTTCTACAGATATGATTGGACATCGAATAATACAATTGGAGTAAAGAATGGCAGAAAAATGCGAAATCACCGGCAAAGGTAAGCAATTTGGTCACAATGTCAGCTTTTCTCAAAGAAAAACTCAGAAGATATGGCGACCAAATCTTCAAATGAGGAAAATTGTAATTGAAGGCAAGAAACAGCGCATCAAAGTTAGTGCTGCAGGCCTTCGTACTCTAAGAAAACAAGGTAAGTTAGCTGCAAAATAAGTAAGGTTAGGATTGTTTAAGCTTAAAGATTAATTGCTTAAGCTTGATATCGTTATTTAGCTTACACCAAGTCCAATTATTGAAAGTTCCTCAGGTAAATCATTTCTTGATAGCTTAATCTTTTGTTCAATGACTACTTCTTTGCCCAATTCTTTGCCGAATGCTTCTATCTTATCTTGTGCGACCGGATAAGTAATTCCATCAACGCCAAAGTGAGAAGGAATAATAATTTTTGGTTCAATATCACGGACCAATGAGGCTGCTGCTGTTGAGTCTAGTGTCATGCCATTACCCCCGACTGGGATAATCAAGTAATCAATAAGACCTAGGGCCTCAAGCTGTTCATCACTAAGCTTAGGCTCAATATTACCAATTACACCCAGTCTAGTATCTCCGATAACAAGACGATAGATTGTTGCCCCGGTTTCAGACGAATCGTCACCGAAGGCCTTAGTGGGTATTCCCGCAACGCTAACTAGATCAATTTCATATTCACCAGGATTATTAATAACAAAACGAGCACTATCATCTAGTTCTGTAGCCGTTCGACTAGTGTATAAGACTATTTTGTCTTTAATCGACGGCTGTTTACCAAATTCTTTTGCAAACGGATCAATGATAATATTTGCTTTTTTAGTCTTGATTTCAAAACAGTTAACACCTCTGTAACTAATATCTGCCATAATCTGCCCTATTCCTTTGTCTCTTTATCTATTGTTGTTTTTTCTTCAACAATAACAGTTTTCTTTGCAGTCATAATATCCTTTATGAATCTATCATTTATTGTTTCACGATAATCATAATCAGCAACGCTCATTACCGTAAAGTTTATTTCAAATCCTTCTTCCTTTTCAAGATCATGTACCAAACTTTCTAACTTAGTTTTGTTTACATCGCCGATTATTACCATATCGACATTATTATTAACGTCTCGAACAAATTTACCCATGAGATAGGCGGCCTTAATACTACCTATTTCCCTAAACCTTTTTTCCTGGTTAGATTGTGCTTTAGACAGTTTTGAATCTGTTTTGGCACTGAATATCTCGCCAAGCTGATGATAAAACTCATGGTCTTGGTTTACTTCATAATATAGTCGATTATTAGAACTGTCAGATCTAATAATGCCAATTGTCAGCAAGTTAGAAAGTTCGCGACGAACTGAATTTATTTGTTCATCAATTTTTCGGGTAATTTCTCGTACATAAAATGAACGATTCGGATTGCTGTAAAACAGATACAGTAGCTTCACTCGTGTCTTTGAACCAAAAAGTTGGTCTATCATATTATCCCCTTTGGTAATTATTGTAACAGACTTGTTTGCTATGCAAAGAATTAGATACTAATATAGTAGTCCACTTGCCCATTTATGTGCTCGGTTTTCATCAAAGTCATCTAGTGGCTGAATATCATTCAACCCGTATTTTCTGCTCAAAGCACGCAAAATTAATCGATCGGCCAATACTGGGTTTTTTGGTAGTAGAGGGCCGTGTAAATAAGTTCCAAAAGTATTATTCAACTCAGCACCTTCGTAACCATCTTCGCCATTATTGCCTGACCCTTTAACAACCTTACCGAAATATGATTGATTGTTTTTGAGAACCGTTCTTCCGCTGTGATTTTCAAAGCCAACAATTTCGCCTAAAGATGTATTTATTACTACATTTCCAATCATTCTAGTGTCAGAACCTACGGTTACAAGATCAAAAACAGATATTCCCTTGATGTGAGCCCCGCTAAGGGTTACAAATTCATGTCCAAATAGTTGATACATTCCACAAATCATTAACATCGCCACACCGTCTTCCGATGCTGATTTAATCTCTTTTTTATGAAGCTGCAAGTGATTCTCCACATTTAGCTGCCCACTATCTTGACCGCCCCCGCCGATTATTATATCGACGTCTGTAAGATCTAACTTGCTGTCATCTGTGTTAATCTGCCTGACGTTTGCTTCAAAACCTCGCCATTCAAGACGACGTCGTAACACAAGTACATTTCCAGTATCTCCGTAGATGTTCATATCTTTAGGGTAAAGCTGTGCGATATTGATAGTCTTCATTTCCAGAACTCCTTAGCGCTAGATTCGCGAACAAGTAGTCTCCTTATTTCTAGCATAGAAGTATAGGTGGCAATAACAGTGATATTGGCTGGTCCTAGTTCAAGATCGTTAAGCGCGGAATTCATATTCATATTAGAACTGCATGTCATATTGTCGTATTTAAATCGCAAAGCCATATCATATGCTCTGCTACCAGTTGTTGTGATTGAATCTGGTTGGTGGTGCCAATCTTTAATTTTGGCAATCGCCACATCCCAAAGCCATGACACGTCCCTGCCATCAGCAATCTGATCATTAATAGCCACAATTAGACCCCCTACTTCTGTGGAATTAAGCGATGCAATAACTTGATTAAAGCCGGCCGGGTTCTTAACGAGCTGCAAATAAACATCATGACCGCGCCAATTAATTTTTTCACCCCTCCCAAAGGCAGGTTCAGTTCGACTAATTATTTTAATGGATTCATTAATATCCAAATGTGCAACTTCGCAAACTGCAAGTACTGCTGTAAGGTTAATCGCATTGTGTGCACCTGTTAATTTTGTTTCAATAGCGAATCTTTGATCACCTTGCTTAATCGTTATCGTTTGAGAGTCGTCTGATTGAGCTATCTTCTCTAATAGCGTGTTGGGGTTATTATCATTTGGCTTAAATGTTGATTGATGTAGTACTCCGTCATGAGGTAATAGTTTCTGGATTTCTGGTGTGGCACCAAATGAATGCACTTTGGAGGCAGATTGACCTGCCAACAGTGAGGATAGACTTGGATCATCACTATTAATTATAGTTTCACGAGCATATCTTGTTGCTTCTCCAATTTTTGACGCAGTAGTGTCTAATTCACCATATCTATCAAGTTGATCTCTGAATACGTTTAATGCAACCAGTATTTTCGGTCTAAGCATCTTTGCAAGCAATGGTGCATGCCCCTCATCCACCTCTAGAATTGCTATATCTTTTCTGATTAGACCAGTCCAAGTAGCATCTTCTAAACTAGCGGCAATTATACCGCGTCTGAAGTTGCTACCGGTCTTGTTGGTTAATACAGCTAAGCCAGTGGATTCAAATATTGCAGCAATAACTTTTGTAGTAGTTGTCTTGCCATTGCTCCCGGTAACCATGAGAACACCATTCGGCAAAACTGCTCTTAAATCCTTCAAATAATTGGCATTCAATTTTTCGACAACAAGACCCGGTAAAGCAGACCCACCCCTACCAATTAAATGCAGGAAAGACATTACGATTTTACCGACTATTATTGAGATCCTAAACATACTTCTTCATTATACTTGTTTATCCCGCTAAGAACTTTTCCGTGAGCTTAATAATCTCCTTTTCATCATTCAACCATAGTATCTTTTTGTTTCTTTTAAACCAGGTACGTTGCCGTTTTGCATAGCTAATGTTTGATCTAATAATGTTTGTTATAAGTTCATCTTTACTAATTTTGCCTTCAAAGTACTCCTTAAACTCGCGGTAGCCTATGCCTTTTAAAGCCTCAATATCCCAGCCATATTGGTCGACAAGCCCCCTTACTTCTGCTTCTAGGCCATCTGATAACATCTGCTTTGTCCTCGCCCCAATACGTTTCTCTAATACATCTGAATCATATGATATGCCGATAACTAAGCTCGCCGGTCGCATCACTGGTGACCGTGTTGGTGTAATCCCACCAGTTTCGATTAATCTAATTAATCGTCGTTTATTATTGTATTCAGAATTATTAATATCACTATTCATTTCTTTTGCAATTTCCTGTATCTGTTCCAAAGACATGTATTGTAGCTTTTTACTCAACGATTTATTATGATTGTCTCTAAATCGATAACCAAACAGAACACTATCAATATAGAGACCATTACCACCGACTAGAATTGGGGTTTTATACTTTTTCACAACATCATCAATTGAAGTAAGTACTGATTGTTGGAATTGGGCGACGCTGTAACGCTCGTCAGGCTCAATTACATCGACTAGATAGTGCTGGACGACTGACTGATCGCTAAGACTGGGTTTGGCGGTACCAATATCCATCCCTTTTCGTAACGTCCAAGCATCAGCACAAATTATTGAGCCGTTGTGTGTAACCGCTAGCTTCGTGGCTATAGATGATTTACCGCTGGCAGTTTGTCCCAAAATAACTACTACCGGAACAGTTAGAGCTTCAGGGATAGTCCAAAATATTTGATTAAAGGCATTGATATGGGTACCAGAAAATTCAATGCCCTCTAATTCCAATAGATGCTTCTGTAGTTCAGCCCCTCCTGGATAGCCCTCTGCTAGCTCTCCGCCTTTTTTAACAACTCTGTGCCATGGAAGCTCTGATGGCCCATAGCGCGCAATTGACCCTACAATACGAGCAGACTGAGGACTACCTGCTGTCGCTGCTAATTGACCATATGTAACCACCCTACCCTTTGGCACATTCCACACCAGCCAGTAAATGGTATCTCTGAAATGACGAGATGGATTCATGCTAGTTATTTAGCGAGTTCCAATATAAATGACGATAACTCTTCTAATTTAATAGTTTTTTCTTCATCGCCCAGTCTTATACTTAGGGTTTTTGCGTCCTTATCGCGCGGTCCGACAACCATTATCATCGGAACCCTGTGGGTGCGTGCTTCTCTGATTTTCTTTCCGAGTGATTCATTTCTGGCGTCAATTTCAACTCTTATTTCATTATATTTAAGGGGTTTCATAAGAGTTAATTCGCTTAATATTGTTGTTATTTCATCTACGTAATCATTTACTTGGTCGTTAATGGTTAGGATCTTAATCTGTACAGGAGCAAGCCAAAATGGAAATCTTCCTGCAGTATGTTCGATAAGGACTGAGAAGAACCTATCAAACGAACCCATGATTGCACAGTGAATCATAAATGGCTCTTTCTCGACACCTTGGTCATCGGTGTATTTAAGCTCGAAGCGATTAGGTTGGACAAAGTCGAACTGGACCGTTGCTACTTGCCATTCACGACCAATCGCATCTGTTGTCATGAAGTCGATTTTCGGACCATAAAAGGCCGCTTCACCCCGCTCACTGTAGTATTCAAGATTATTTTCTTTCGCTAACTCCTCTAGTTTCTTTTCTGCAAAATCCCATTTAGCCTGATCTCCCAAATACTGGTCGCTTTCATCTCTGAATGATAGCCGAACACGAAGGTTATCCATTTGAATTGCTTTATAGAATTCATTGATTTTAGCAATGAGGCTACTGATGACTTCGGAAGTCTGCTCTTCTGTGCAATAAGTATGACTATCATCTTGAGTTAACGAGCGGACCCTAGATAGACCATGAAGTTCTCCAGATTTTTCGTCCCTATAGCAAGTTGTTGTTTCCATGTATTTAAGGGGCAAATCCCTGTAACTGCGAGGATTTGAGGTGTAGATTTGAGCATGGTGCGGACAATTCATTGGTTTCATCACTAACTCATCTGATGTCTCTTGGCTCTTAACAAGGAATAGCTCATCACCGAACTTATCCCAATGACCTGAAACCTCGTAAAGATCTTTCTTTGTAATATGAGGCGACCAAACACGTTGGAAGCCGATATCCTTACGGACTTGCTCAGAGAGACCAATCAGCATGTCTCTGACCAAGGTACCTCGAGGTGTATAGAGTGGCAAACCAGAACCAACTAGATCGGAAGAAACAAACAAATCCAATTCCTTGCCAAGTTTTCTGTGGTCACGCTCCTTGGCCAGCTCAAGTCGTTTAAAGAAATCGTTAATTTCGTCTTCTGATGTAAATGCCACACCATAAAGCCTCTGCATCTGGGGATTGTCTTCTTTGCCACGCCAATAGGCACCGGCAACTTTCTGCAAGCGAAAGGCGCCAACTTGACCTGTTGATGCTACATGCGGACCTCGACATAAATCAACAAAGTCTCCATTACGGTAAAACGACACCGATTCAACTTTGCTCAACTCAGACGACGACAAACCTAGTTCTTCAGAGTCAATCTCCTTTGCAGCCGTTGTTCCAGCCCTTTTCAAGTCGTTGAGAAGCTCGGTTTTATAGGGTTGATTGTTTTCACTGGCCCAAGCGATTGCTTCATCGATTTTCATATCAAATTGTTCAAACACCTGATTAGAAGCAATTATTTTTCTCATTTCTGTTTCAATACGAGCGAAATCATCCTCAGATATTTTGGTATCATCGATATCGATATCATAATAAAAGCCGTTTTCAACAACTGGCCCTACACCTAGTTTTACATCAGGCCAGATGATTTTAACTGCCGTTGCCATAATATGTGCGAGGCTATGACGCATTGCATGTAGTTGATTGTCGGTTTTGTCACCCATTTGAATCCTTTCTAGTTAATAAAAAACACGCGTTAGGATAATCTCTATCCATTCACGCGTGCCTCGGTCCCTTGAAATGGGAGGTTCCACCTCAGCATTGAGAATTCATTAACAATAGTCCTTTGGCTATAAATTAGTCTCGTTGGCTGCAAATATCAATCTTTCGCTCAACGTAGCTACAGCTATGCTTCACTCAAGCTTGATATTTTCGCTCAAAGATCCAAAATTTCTATCTCAAAGTCTATTGTGAAAGAACTCTCTACTCTTGTAGCCTTGGATATCGTTCGTCCGCTACCGCTCCTACGAAGCTCCGCAGTTTGTTAATCTGCTTCAACACTTATTAACAGTATACCAGATTAGTGTTTCAAATTTATACCACAAAAACCAATGGCCCTTCGATGCGCTTTCGCTTACTCAGGGTCATTCTCCTTGCTGGCTTGTCCTTCGATAAACTCAGGATGGTTTACCATCCTTCGACCGTAAGGCTCAGGATCGAACGGTGAACAAGCCCAGCTCGTCGAATGGTGGGCCCTAGAGGACTTGAACCTCCGACCTCCTCAACGTCAATGAGGCGCTCTAGCCAACTGAGCTAAGAGCCCATTAAATAACAATACAATATTACACTATGTGATAGGTAATAATCTCATTTACGGCTAAATTAATGGTGCTAAATACAAATGATGTAGCCCTTTGTATCGAAAAAAAGGACCAGACTATTCACTTATGTTGACTTTTATGTTATAATCATTTTATGACCGCAAAAACAACATTTCTAGACGGATATACTCTCTTCTACGAAGAGCTCCCATTCGATGCAAATAGAGTAGTACGCCCACAAAGAACAGAAAAACGTTCCAAGAAATCCTAGTTATTTTTATAAATAAATACGTAATCAAGCTAAATGAACTAACTAGCTGTCGGCTCTTCAGTTTCTTCTGTTTGGCTGTCGTCGGTTGATTCTTCATCTCCAGCTGGCTCTTCAGGGGCCGCCTCTTCTTCTTCTTCGCGTGCTAGATCTACTTTGACTAAGGCCGTATCAGGGTCCGTTAAGACGGTTACACCACTGTCGAAATGAATATCGCGAACGTGTTTGGTGTCACCGACTTTGGTTAAGTCTGAAATATCGATAACGACTTGATCTGGCAGGTCGTTAGGTAAGGCTTCAATTTCAATTGAATCAGTTACATAAGAAACCGTAAGTGTGGAATCTGAGTTTGCTGGTGCTTCGCCTTCAAAATGAATTGAAATATCAGTCTTAATCTTTTGATCAAGTGTCACAGCGTATAAATCAAAATGGATAAGCTTATTAGTATTTGGGTGACGGGCAACTTCATGTAGCAAGACAGGGATGGTTGCCTTTTGCTCCGGAAGATTCAATTCAAAAATAGTACTGTT